>DAOTXG010000198.1:0-18305 GCA_034435515.1 Anaerolineales bacterium | reverse complement strand
TCGCGGCGATGTCGTCACTGCCCGGCCCGGCCCGGATGCAGGAGAACGCCGTGGCCGCCAGCGCCATCAGCGCCAGCAGCAGGCGCTTACTCGCCTTCATCGTCGGGGCCAGCCACGCCCGGCTGGTCCACGCGCACGACCTCGCCGTGATAATTGACGACGACGCGAAAGCCGAGCATCCCCAGGTACGCCCGCGCTTCTTCCGGCAGGCCCTGCTCGATCAAGCGGGCAAAATTCTCGTCCATGTTATTCAGCGAGGCGTCAATCATCGCTTTGGTGAACAGGTCTTCCTGGCCGAGCATCTTCATCGCCCCTTCGGTCACGGCGGCGCGGTTGTCGGCAATCTGCGCGCCGAGTTGGCGGAGCACCTCCCAGTCAACCGCCTCGGCGTCCACGTGGAACTGAAAACCTCCGTCGGTCACCACGTACTGCGCTGCCTCGCCCACCTCGGCCACGCCCACCGGCTGGCCGTCGGGGTCGGTCACTAACCCGGCGAATAAGGCTTTGCGGCTCATTCAGTAAACGACTACTTGCGTCCCGCTGCCCTCAACTTCTTCTTTGAGCGGCGCGAGCGGCAGGCTCCAACGATAGACCCACTTGGCGGCTTCGGGCGTCAGGTTGATGCACCCGTGGCTGCGCGGGCGGCCGTAGTCATTGTGCCAGTACGTCCCGTGAATGGAGACGCCCCACCAGTGGAAGTAGCTCACCCAGGGCACGCCCGGCAGGTCGAAGAAATCCGCCGAGGCGAAATCGTCGCCGGCCATGTGGCGCGAAGGCCGCTTGCGCGTGATCGCCCAGTCGCCAGCGGGCGTGCCGAAGATGCGCTTGCCGTTCTCGGTGCGCAGGTAAGGGCCGGTCGAGCACAACACGTCGAGCACCAGGACGCCGTTCTCGAAACAGCGGAAGGTTTGTTTTTCCAGGTCAACTTCGATGCGCTTGTCCCGCACATCGGGCGAGAGCGGGGCGACTTCGGCGGCCGTCACGCGGCGAAGGTGCTCGCCCCTGACCCACGTATATTCTTTCAGCCGCTCGTCGTAGACCTTGTACCAGACGAGGCCTTCGACGGCTTTGGCTTCGACAATCCAGTGCGTCGTGCTGTAATAGAAGCGATAGACTGGTGGATAGTTCTCGTACGGGCCGGTGCGGGCCCTTGTATAGGGAACGGCGACTTCGCCCAGGGCGCCCTCCGGCGGCACGTCGAGCGACGGCGTTTGCGGTTGCCAGCGGACGGGTTGGACCTGGCCGGAGTAGACGTAGCCCTGTTGCACTTGATACCAGGTGCGATTATAGTGCTGGTCGTCGCTCAGGACGACGCCGTAGATGTTGAAAACTGTTTCAGCCGTGAGTAGAATCCCTGGCTTAGCGTTGAGCGAAGGCCGGTCGTAGACGTAGACGCCGCGAATGGCGCGGCCCAGGAATTCGACCCGGCGCGGCGCTTCGTCGAGCGGCGTAGGCGGGAGGAGGGCTGCGCCCAGCGTCAGCCCGGACAGTTTTAGAAATTCGCGGCGGGAGAAAGTCATGCGGTTGCAACTCCGGCGGCGATTATACCAAAGCCCCGCGAAAGCCCCGCGAAAGCCCGCGAAATGAATTTCGCGGCTAAAGCAGGGAAGTGCGTTGAAACGCACTGAAACGCGCTGTAATCGTGGGAGCGGCTTGTAGCCGCGATTGATTGACCGGGCCTCGCCGGCGCCGTCGCGGGTGCAACCCGCTCCCACGACGCACCAGGCGGCTTGAGGCAAGAGACGTGGCGCCGCCAGGGCTTTTCCAAAAGCGTGGGAGCGGCTTGTAGCCGCGATTGATTGACCGGGCCTCGTCGGCTGCCCTCGCGGGTGCAACCCGCTCCCACGGCGCACAAGGCGGCCTGAGGCAAGGGGCTTTGGAAAAGCTTTGGTGTCACGCCGACCGAGACCCGGCGCGTGAGTCAAAAGAGGTGATGTTGTCGTGAATGCCGTATTTAGACGCGGGATAATCTGGCTCTTCGCAGCCTGCCTGCTGTTCGCCTCGCAACCGGCTTGGGCTGAACGTCCGGCGGCCCCGGCCGACTTCAGCCGCTGGCACCTGCCCGTCCCGGCCGGTCGGTGGCAGATCAGCCAGGGGCCGTGCGGCTCCGCCGCGCGTTATAACCACTCGTGCGGCTACTACGAAAACCACTGCGCCATTGACCTCATCCCGGCCTCCGGCAGCATGGAAGATGCGCCCGTGCTCGCGCCCCAGGCCGGGCAGGTGTTCTTTGTGGGCCAGCGGCCGGAGACCGGTTTCATGCTCATGCTGCGCCACGCCGACGGACGCGTCAGCGCCATGATGCACCTCGCCAAAATCGTCGTCGCCCCCGACGAGCCCGTGACGCAGGGACAGGTCGTCGCCTATGCGGGCAGCAGCGGCAGCAGCGGCAATCCACACCTGCACTTCTTCGTGCAGCCGAATGCGGTGGAACGCGAGTGCCTGGACTTGAGCGGGCTGGACGAGCTGGATTTCAAGATGATGAACGCGACCTCGCGGAACCTGGCGTGGCCGCAGTTGATGCTGCCCGACCCGCCCGCCGCGCTGCCCGACTGGCTCCCGACCCTGGCGGCCGCGCCGCGCCGCGGGGACATCATCCTGCCACAGAGCCTGTTGCTGGCGCCCGGCACGCGCCTGAGACTCCCGGCGGCGGTCTCGGGCGCGGGGGCTTCTGACGTCCGGATGCTTTCGGGGAGCGTAACCCTGGCGCCCACGCGCCGCGCGCCCGACTCGACCTGGTTCAGCCTCCCGATCGCCGCGCCGCAACAGGCGGGAAAGTATGAACAGACGTGGCAGTGGCAAACCTCCGGCGCGAGCGGCGGCCAGACGGCCACGCTGAAATACTCGGTCCGCCCGCCGCCGGTCATCCGTTCCAGTCTCGACGTGCTCCTGGTCAACCCGACCGTCATTACCCCGACCAGCTACAGCGTCTCGTCCCTGCCGCCGGTGCTGTGCTGGCGCGTGCCGCCGAGCGCGGGCGAATGGCCGTTTCACTTCCGCGTCCTCGTCGTCGGTCCGCAGTCCGCCGATAGCGGCTGGATCACGCCGAGGTGCTGGCGGCCGCTGGCGTTGAAGCCCGGCCTCTACTATTGGAAGGTCTTCGTGCGCGACGGCCGCGGGTATATGAATCGGACGACACAGAGGCCGTTTGCCTTTGTGATCCGGTGATATTGTTGTCCGGCGGTGGGGAACGCTGATTCCGCTGAGGGAGCGCTGATCGCGCTGATTTATTTCATAAAATCATCAGCGAAAATCAGCCTGATCAGCGTTACACTTGCACCTGCGCGCAAGTGCAGGTGTCAGCGTTCAAAGGAACGCCGGGCTGAAACGCTCAATTTTCAACTGTTCCACCTCCAGCCACTGTTCCTCTCTCACCTCGCACAGCCCAAACCCGAATTTGCCCTCGCGCGAGGCGATGGCGTATTGGTTGTCCAGCCACAGCACAAAGCCCAGCGGGCCGCGCGGCGGGGCCGGCGAGCGCAAGCGTTCGACACCGTCCACGCGGAAGAGGGCGGCGTGGCTTTGCCATTCCAGTTCGTAGTGATGCCAGTCGGCGAGGATGAGGTCGTCGAGCAAAGCTTCGTAGGCTTGCACAGCGCGGCGGGCGGCGGACATGATTGGGCGGCCCAGCCCCGGTATTCGGGTGAGCGCAATTGCGGCGAGGGCCGCCGGAGCCAGGATCACACCCGGGACGCGGCCGGTGTTGAGGGTCGCGGCTTTCCAGCCACGTCCGGGCACGCTCTCAGCGAGGGCCATGTCCGAGGGCGGCGAGGCGTAGAAGAACCAGACGGTGTTCGGGGCCGCGAGCACGCCGCCGCTGAGCGAGAAGGGATCGTTCCAGAAGCCGAAGCCGAGCGTCCCGGCTGGGGCAGGGTGCGAGGCGCGGGCGCGCAAGGTCATGCGCACGGGCGGAGAATCCGGGAAGCGCGGACGCCGCAGCCAACCGCCGGCAGGCGCTGCGTCATGGTAGTCGTCTAACTGCGCGTCGGCATAAACGCGCCTGGCGGTGGGGGGAAGGGTGAGGCGAAAACGATCTCCCTCTGCCTCTACCTTTCCGCCGCCAGTCGTGAATGTTTGCAGCATAGGGTGGAGTATAGCACCTGGGCTATAGAAAGGACACGGATTGGCACGGATGCACACGGTTTGTGATCCTATAAAGAAAATCAGCGCCACACTTGCACCTGCGCGCAAGTGCAGGTGTCAGTGTTTTTTTCAGCGCCATCAGCATTCCCCAGCACCCAGAAAGCCCTGCTGCAATATCAGGGCTTTTCCATTTTCCCTTGACAGCGGCAGATAAATTTGCACCCGCTACGCGTGAAGCGAAGCCGCCCTGCGGCGGCTAAGAACCAGTCTGCGTAGGCAGACTTCGCCTTACGCGTAGCGTGCCGCGATTTCAATCGCCGGACGATTTTGGAAAAGCCCTGCCGCAATATGATTGGGGGTTGGTCAGCCTTTAGCCTTCTGCTATAATCGCCTGTGACAGGAGGCCTTGCATGGAAATTACCTGGCACGGTCACTCGTGCTTTCGGATTATCGAGCGCGGCATGGCGGCGGTCGTCACCGACCCGTACGACGACTCGATAGGCTACCCGGCGCTCCGGCTCAAGGCGGACATCGTCACCGTGAGCCACGCCGCCCCCGGCCACAACAACCTGGACGCGGTCAAGGGCGTGCAGAAGACGATCACCGGCCCCGGCGAGTACGAGATCGGCGGGGTGTTCATCACCGGCATCGCCACGTCGTCGCGCGGCAACGGGGAGAAAAAAAAGAAGGGCGACGAGGCCAAGCGCAACACGCTCTATCTGTTTGACTTCGACGGCCTGACCGTCTGCCACCTGGGCGACCTGGACCACGTCCCCACGCAGTCGCAGATTGAGGCCCTGGGTACCGTGGATGTGGCGTTGGTGCCGGTAGGCGGGGGCGGGGGGCTGAACGCGGCCCAGGCGGCGGAGGTGATCTCGCTGCTGGAGCCGTCGCTTGTCATTCCCATGCACTACCGGACGCCGGCCGTCTCGCTCAAGCTCGACCCGGTGAGCAAGTTCCTGAAGGAGATGGGGCTGAGCTCGGTCAAAGAAGAGGCCAGCCTGAAGGTCACGCGGTCGAGCCTGCCCGAGGAAACGCACGTGGTGCTGCTGGATTACAAGGCCGCTTGAAAGGCGGTGACACGATGGCTATCAAATTGCTGATGAGTTGGGACATCAAGCCCGGGCGCGAGCAGGAGTATTTCGAGTTCGTCGTGCGGGAGTGGGTGCCGGGGTTGCAGCGCATCGGCCTGGAGCCGACCGACGCCTGGTACACCATGTACGGCAACTCGCCGCAGATCCTGGCCGGCGGCACGACGCGCAACCTGAAGGATATGCGGAAGATTCTGGACAGCGAGGAGTGGCAGGCCCTTAAAACCCAGCTGCTGGCCTTCGTGGACAATTACGAGCAAAAAGTCGTCAGAGCGCGCGGCGGCTTCCAGATGTGAGTCCACGCAGGCGCGCGAAGCGAAGAAAAAACGGGCGACCAGCGAGGTCGCCCGTTTTGATTCAGGGGTTCAGACTCTAAGGGCCTCCAAGACCCTGAGGGTCTAGGCGAGTCCTAATCCTCCGCTGCGGAGGAGTCGGTCTTGGTTTCTTTCTTGGCCGGCTTGCTCTCACTTTTTTCGGCCTCGACTTTGCCGGAGCCGCCGTCGCTCTTTTTGGACGATTGGCCTGATGGGGAGCGGTGGTCGGTGGCGTACCAGCCAGAGCCTTTGAAGACGATGGCCGCCGGTTGAAGGATGCGCTTGACTTTGCCCTTGCTGCATTCCGGGCAGCGGGTGAGCGCTTTATCGGAGAACTTTTGGTACTTCTCGAAGACGACGCCGCAGCTGTCGCATCGGTAGGTGTAGGTGGGCATAACCAGTTTCCTCGCTGAACTTTCTTGACTGCCGAGATTATAACGGGCGAAACGTTAATGGTCAATCAGAGGTAGATAAGAAATTCAGCCCCCGAACATTTGCTCCAGCTGCTCCAGGTGCTCCCGGCGATGATGCCAGCGCTTGAAACTGACGTGCCCCCCGGCGGCCTGGATGGCGGCTGCCAGTTCCGGCGCGACCTGCTCGATTTTTCGGTCGAGCGCCTCGGCGGTGTCCACCATCAATTGGGCGGCGGCGCGCGGCGGGATCGCCAGGCAGAGCGCCTGCGCCGCGTCGTTGATCGCGTCCACGTCGGCGGGCAGGGGGGAGGGTCGGACGCCCTCGCGCTCCCACTTCTCCAGCAGGCGCAGCACGCGCCGATCCCAGAAGGCGATGTGGGCGAACGTCGCAGCCACCGTCCAGCCCTCCCCCAGAGGGCGGAGCAGGTCGGCGTCGCTCAGGCGGGTGACGAGCGCCTTCAGACGTTCGCGGGTGTCGGTGTTGTCGGCGATGTGTGGGTTATCCATGGCGAGTCGCAGGCGGCAGACAGGAATGGGCGGGCGGAATTATATCATCTGCGCCTGCCTGTTTTGCCGGATAAGTTGCCTGGCAGACCGACGCGGTTTTTAAAACCGCGCCGGTCTCTCACACTGCCCTGACCAGGATTTCGCCCGCCACCTCCGTATCCACCGAAATCTCCGTCTCGTCCACCCGGAGGATGAGCGCGGGGTAGACTTGCTCCAGGCGCACTGTGCTGCCTGGTACAAGGCCGAACGCGCTCAGGCGGTCGAGCCGCGCCGGGTCGTCGGATTTTAGTTCTACTATCTGGGCGGATTGTCCCGGCTTCAGGTGATGCAAGGGCACGATCATGCGGGTTTGTCCTCTACAGGTTTTTCCAATTTGATAATCTTCCAGGCCCGCCGCAGGAGTTGCGCCAGCCCCGACTTGCGCTCGTCCACCATCTGGTAGCCGCAGTTGGGGCAGCACAACAGCGAGCAGCCCTGCACCGCCGCCAGGGGGCAATGCGCCTGGCAGGTCAGGGCCGTCTCGTCGAACTCGTAGCCGCAGAGAGGGCAGTTCATGGCAGTAGGCAGTAAGCAGTAGTCAGTGAACAGTAAATAGTGAGCAGTGAACTGTGAACTTCCATACTGTTTACTGTTTACTGTTTACCGGCAACTGTTCACTTCAAAAAATCACTCCCCACACCCCCAACACCCAATTCAACGCCGCGCCGACGCCAAAGGCGAATGGGAACACGAAGGCCACGACCCCTGCCGCCGTCTTCCAACCATGTTCCTTCACAATCACCAGCACGTTGGCGATGCAGGGGACGAAGAGCGTGATGACGACCAGGCTGACGACGAGCTGCGTCGGGTTCAATTGCCCGGCGCGGGCGAGCGTGAAGAAGCCCGCCGCGCCGTAGTCGCGCCGCAGAAAGCCGATGATGAACGCGCCGGTCGTCTCCGGCGGCAGGCCCAACCCGCCCTGCACCAGCGGCGCGGCCCAGCGTTCGAGCGCGCCCAGCACGCCGGTTCTGTCGAGCGTGAACAGGATGAGCGTGCCCAGCACGAACAGCGGCAAGACTTCTTTGAGATACCACTCCAACCGCGCCACGGTCTTGATAGTGATGTTGCCGATCTGCGGCGCGCGGATGGGCGGCAGTTCCAGGATGAAATCGGAGCGCTGGCCGGGGATGACGCGCGCCGCGAGCCAGCCCACGGCGAACAGCGTGGCGGCGACGACCGCGCCCCAGACGAGGACCGCCGAGGGCGGCAGGAAGGCGATCATGCCGAGCAGGACGCCCAACTGCGCCGAGCACGGTACGCCGAGCGCGAGCAGGAGCGTCACCAGCACGCGGTCTTTGCGCGTTTCGAGGATGCGCGTCGTCAGCGTTGCCATCGTGTCGCAGCCGAGGCCGAGCACCATCGGCAGGACGGCTTTGCCGTTCAGCCCCATCGCCTTGAACGGCCGGTCCATCATCACGGCCAGGCGCGGCAGGTAGCCAGAGTCTTCGAGGAGGCCAAACGCCAGAAAGAACGTGAGCACAATCGGCATGACGATGGCAATGCCGTAGGTAAGCGCCACGGTGAGGAGGCCATATTCGCCGACGAGCAAATCCACGACGAGAGGCAGCGGGAGGAGGCGGATCAGACGCCCGGCGGCGGGCGTGAGCCACTCGCCGAAGACGACTTCTTCCATCCAGCCAACCAGCACGCCCGCGCCAAGTTGGCCGACGAAGAGATACAGGCTGACGAGCATGACGGCCAGGATGGGCCACCCCCAGACCGGATGAACGGCAGCCCGGCCAAATTTCTCGGGCCAGGCAGCCTCGCGGCTGCCCGACCGGCTCACCACCTGCCCGAGCAGGCAATCCACGCAGCGCAGGCGCTGCTGCGTGATTTCGTAGCCGAGCGGGCGCGAGTAGCGCGCGGCGGTCTCGGCGACGAGGCGCTGCATGGCTTCGGCGTTGCCCTGCCCGTAACGCGCTGCCAGTTCTGCGTCGCCAGCAAGGATCATCAAGGCAATGGCGCGCGGGCCGGGCGCGGCCGGGTCCAGCAGGGTCGTGAGGGCGCTGAGGGCATTCTCGATGACGCCGTCGTAGCGGATGCGATAGCCCAGTGGAGAGGGCACGTCCAGCCGGGCGCGCAGGTTTTCCAGGCCCCGCCTGCGCGTCGCTACCGTCTCCACGACTTCCGCACCGAGCGCCTGCGCAAGCCGCTGCGTGTCCAGCGTGAGGCCGCGCGCCTCGGCTTCGTCGGTCATGTTCACGTCGAGGACGAAGGGATAACCGAACTCGGCCAGCTGTACGGTGAGCAGCAGGCTGCGGCGCAGGTTGCGCGCGTCGGCGACCTGCACGACCACGCGCGGCGGGCGGGCGAGGAGGATGTCGCGCGTCACGCGCTCGTCGTCCGCGCGGGCGAGGAGCGACTGGATGCCGGGGGTGTCCACCACCGGCCAGTCCCCGACTCTGCCGGCGCTGACTTCAACCGTCGTGCCAGGGAAGTTGGAGACCTCGACGTAGCGCCCGGTGAGCGCGCCGAATAACGCGCTTTTGCCCACGTTGGGATGGCCGACGAGGACGATGGGCGCGTCGGGGTCGAGGGAGGAGGCCGAGGCGTGGCAGTGCAAGGGTTTACATCTCCACCGCCAGGCACGTTATCGTCTCGTTCACGCCGGGGATGGTCTGGATGTCCCACGCCACCAGTCGCCCGAGGGCTTTGAGGTCGGCGGCTTCGACCAGCGCCACGGCGTCGTACTGGCCGAAGGTCATGTCAGCCTGCAGCACGCCTTTCACCTGACGCAGTTGGTCCAACGCCCCGCCGATTTCCCCGGTTTGCATATGGATCAAGATGTAGGCTTTCATGTTTTCCTCACTCTTATTCTTACGTCTACCGCCGCCGCGCCCTGGCCGGCGCCGAAGGCCCGCAGTGGGTAGATTTCAATCTCCGCCAGCTGTGAGCCGGCTTAATTTTCTGCGTTCTCTTCGCCGTCGAAGAACTTGTCGAGCTGAGCGTGAAAGTGACCGAGCCGGTTAGCCAGGAGGCGGGCCAGACGCTCCGAGAGCAGCGCGCGCAGGCTTTTGTCCGCGCGCATCACCCGGCGCAAATCGCGGCCCTTGATGGCGAGCGCCTGCACCGCCGAAAGGCAGACCGCCGCCGAGGTGTAGTCGGCGCGGCCAATGGCGGCCGACCAGCCGAGGAGACCGCCGGGCCGGATGGTCTCGATATCCAGGCTGCCGCCGTCGTAAGGAAAGAAACGGATGACGACTTCGCCGGCCTCGACGACATACAGATCGCTGGCCCGGTCTCCCTGGTTGAAAATGGTCGCACCGACCGGGAAAGTCTCGCGCCGGAAGAGCAGGGCCAACGCGGTCAACTGTTCAGGCGTCAGCCCCTCGAAAAGAGACAGGCGGGCCAATTCTTGGCTGTCCATAAGCAGATGAATATGGTCACAATGGGTAATAAACTACGCTTTGGCACTCAGGATAGTCGGACTGGGGGCGTTCCACCAGTGGGGAAAGTCATCTTCGGGGGAGGCAACCCGTCACAGGCCGGGCCGCCCATGGGTAGAGACGTTCCGGTGGAACGTCTCTAGTGGTCGGTCAAGTGGGAAATGATGGGTTCGTAGTGACCGCTTCGCGTTAGTCGTCGGCCAGCCAGGAAAGCGACTAAAGTCGCTACTACGAGTCCATCTTAATGGGGAGACGCCCCACCGGGGAGACGCCCGATCGGGGAGACGCCCCACCGGGGCGTCTCTACAACCATTGCGCGCCGCGCCCGTTGAGTTTATAGTGGGGCCATGTTCACCTTGAGACGTTACACCCCATTCATCCTGTTGGCGGGCGATGTGCTTGCTCTGTTGTTGTTCGTCGCCGTCGGCCAGCGCGATCACGACCTGGTAGACGTGGCAAACCCGCTTGGGCGCTTGTTGCTGGTGACGGCCTCGTTTGCCGCGCCATGGGCGATTGCCGGCTGGCTGTTGGGCGCGTTCCCGCGCGGCGAGGCCGTGTCCGCGCGGACGCTGCTGGCCCGCTCGTTGAACACCTGGCTGGTCGCCGCGCCGCTGGGCGTGCTCGTGCGCGCTTACCTGCTCGGCCTCGTCGTCGTCACCCGGATGTTCCTCGTGGCCGGGCTGGCTTTCGGCGGGCTGTTCCTCTTCACCTGGCGCGCAGCGTTTTTGTTGGTCTGGAACTGGCTGGACAGACGGGCCGAGGCAAAGCAGTCTGAAAGCGCGATGGGCGCTTCATCGTCATAAGACGTGCGACGCACTCGCTTCGTCCGCTGCGCGAGTGCGTCGCACGTCGTTTGGGATTTGCAATTTACCCGCGCCGTTCTATCGGCGCATAATCGCGCGCGTCCGGGCCGAGGTACACCTGGCGCGGGCGGGCGATCTTCTGCTCCGGGTCGTTGAGCATCTCTACCCACTGCGTGAGCCAGCCCACGGTGCGCGGAATAGCGAATAGCACTGGGAAGAAGGAGACCGGAAAGCCCATCGCCTGATAGATGATGCCCGAGTAGAAGTCCACGTTCGGGTACAACTTGCGGGAGATAAAGTACTCGTCCTGCAGGGCAATCCGTTCCAGCTCCAGCGCGATTTCCAGCAGGGGGTTGACGCCCGTGACCTTGAACACCTCGTCGGCCGTCCGCTTGATGATCTTGGCGCGCGGGTCGTAGTTCTTGTACACGCGGTGGCCGAAGCCCATCAGCCGGCCTTCGCCCCGCTTCACCTTCTCGATGAACGGAGGGATGTTCTTGACGCGGCCGATCTCGGTCAACATCTTGAGCACTTCTTCGTTCGCGCCGCCGTGCAGGGGGCCATATAGGGCCGCCGCCGCGCCGGCCGTCGCCGAATAGGGATCTACCATGGACGAGCCGATGGCGCGCATGGCGTTGGTGCCGCAATTCTGTTCGTGGTCGGCGTGCAGGATAAAGAGCACGTCCAGGGCGCGTTCCTTAACCGGGTCGGGTTGGTACTTCACCTGCGTCATTTTATCCAGCATGCTCAGAAAGTTGCCTGTGTACGACAGGTCGTTGTCTGGATACACGTAGGGCAGGCCCCGGCCATGCCGGTAGGAGAAGGCCGCAATCGTCGGCACTTTGCCAATCAGGCGATACACCTGTTTCAGGCGGACTTCGGGGTCGCGCACCTGATGCGCCTCCGGGTAGAAGGTGGAGAGCGCGGCCACCGTGCTGATGAACATCCCCATCGGGTGCGCGTCGTAGCGGAAGGACTCCATCAGGTGCTTGAGATTCTCGTGCAGGAACGTATGGTGGGTGATCTGATACGTCCAGTGGTCGAGCTGCGCCCGGGTGGGCAGTTCGCCGTAGAAGATGAGGTAGGCGGTTTCCAGATAGGTGCTCTTCTCGGCCAGCTGCTCGATGGGGTAGCCCCGGTAACGCAGGATGCCCTTGTCGCCGTCCAGGTAGGTGATGCTGCTTTTCGTCGAGGCGGTGTTGATGAAGGCCGGGTCGTACGACATCAGCCCGAAGTCGTCGGGGCCGGCCTTGATTTGGCGCAAATCGGCGGCTTTGATGGTCCCATGGGTAATGGGGATTTCGTAGGTCTTGCCGGTGCGGTTGTCGGTGAGGGTCAGAGTGTCGGCAGGCATAGCAGCTCCTTTGTCAGTTGTAGATGGCGCAGTGAGTATCGGCGTTTACCGTCTCATCCCCGGCGCGAGCCGGGACTAATTCAACGCTAGTGGATGAACATTATTATAGAAGAAAACGGCCAATCCAGTGACTATCGTCACTCGAAAACTGGCCTGCTTGTCACAACGCGGCCAGGCCGCCGCCAAACGTAGGACGTGTCTCGCCTGGGACAATCTAAGTAAGTATCCAAAACTTCTTACTACTTTTCTCATGCTCGCGGCGGATTCCCTGGCACTGCCCGCCAGGGCAAGTGTGCAATCCGCCGCCTGGCCGCCGGATTACAAATCCGGCGGGAGCAAAAAAGTAGGGAAAACTTTTGAGGAGTTACTTAGCACGCGATGCGTGTCCTACAATTCTTCGCAGACCGCGTAGTTGTTGCAGAGCGAAACTGATAGGTTGGGTGATGGGCGAGCCGGAATCAGAAGAGGCGGCGCACGCTGCGCCGCCTCGCTCTTATGGTGAAGCAGGGGGACGGGAACGGGTTATTGGTCCTCGCTCGACGGCGTAATTTCTATTTCGATAGTAAGCTGGCCGGCGTTGTCTCCCAGGAGGTCGTCGTTGATCCGAAGATACAGCAGACCCGGCGCGTCGGCCAGGCCGGATGTCCGACGGCCAACGTAGAAGGGCCGGCCGTTTTCTCCAATGCGGCCGATCAACGCGCCGCCGGACGCTTGCGGCAAAGGATAGAAGGCCGGCGCGGGCCGTCCGCCTGTCGGGCCGTGTTTGCCGACCAGAGGCGAATACAACCATTCGCCCCGCGCCCGGATGGTGTAGCGATCACCCTGGTTCAGGTAGAAGCCGGTCGATTGCCACTGGCGGTAGGCGAACACCGTGTGCGTGAGCAGCTCGGTTTGGGCGCGCGGCCGCCAGGCGTCCGGGCGCGTGTACCAGCCTGCGCCGCACACCAGCGCCACGGCCAGCCCGGCCAGGGCCAGGTGACGCAACTTAAGCGACGCGGTCATGGCGTGTTCGCGCCCTCCGTACCTGGCCGCAGGTCGACGATGGGCGCGCTCCCCGGCTGACCGATCACCCACTTGCTATTGTTCTTCAATTCCTGCGTCATCAGGTAATCCAGATATTTCCCGGCGATGTCGGGTTGGACGCTGAGGGCGCTGAGCAAGAGCCGGATAGATTCCTGCTGGGCGGCGGCGCGCTGTTTGATTTGATACGCTTCGGCGTCGGCCTGTTTCTGGGCGGCGTAAAACTCGGCGTCCGCAATGATTTTCTTCTGGGCGGCTTCGGCCTGGGCCTGCGCTTCGCGCTGAGCCGCGACCATCCGGTCTTCGATCGCTTGGACGACGTTGGCGGGCGGCTCGGCGCTCTGGATTTGCACGGTGACGAACTGCACGCCGTACTGCTGCTCCTTGGCGCGCAGTTCGTTGAGCATCGTCTCGTTGAAAGTAGCCCGGTTGTTCATCATCGCCGTCATGGATTGCTGATTAGCCACGTCGCGCATTTTGCCCTGCACAAATTCAAACAGGATGCGCTCCGGGTCGTCAACTTCGAGCGCGAAGGTGCGCGGGTCGGTCACGCGATAGGTGTATTGCAGCGACACGATCATGGACAGATTGTCGGCGGTGACGGCGCTGATGCGCTCGACGTAGCCCAGCCGCTCATTCACCTTGACGATGATGACCGTGTCTACGTAGGGGATTTGAACGTGCCAGCCGGGCTCGTCCACGGCGAGGAATCTGCCCCCGCGCAGGTGCAGCCCGCGCTCGTAGGCATGGATTTTGTAGAGGGCGGCCTGGCTGACGACCAGCAGCACGGCGGCGACGGTGAGCGCCGCGAGGGTGATGACGGACAGACGGTACAAAACGTCGAGGCGGCTCGGGGTTTTCAATCGTCCCTGGGGTTGAGGCAAAGGCGCGGTTTCAGTGGTCATCCTTGAAAGGCTCCTGTGTGAAAGAGTGTCTCTAAGTATGACGAGCCACAGGGCGCAGCGGTGACTCGCGCGAGACCCTAAGAGTCTCTGAGACCCTTAGGGTCTGAGAACGTCGGCCAACCAGAACCCGCCCCGCCCGTTGTTGAGGAGCAAGGCCTGGCCGTCCGGTCTTAGGGCAAAGTAAGCGTCCCAATGCTCCTGGCTCAAATCCAACACTTCGCCAGTGACGGTGTTGACGGCGATAATGCGCCGCCCGTCCTGCGGGTACGTCTGCACGAAGACGATCTCCCCATCCGGCGTCCACTGCGGCGGCTCGGTTGCGCCGTTGGGCGCGATGTCGCGGGTCAACAGCGTTTCACCCGGCCGCGAGAGGATGACGAGACGGACCGGGTGCAGGTTGTTGGGGTCACGATCGACTACTGCCAGCCGCTTGCCATCAGGCGACCAGGTCATCTCGGCGGCTTGCAGGCGGACTTGCTGATCCGGCTGGGCCGCGTCCGAGTTGATCAGGCACAGCCGCTCAGGATTGCACCGATAGGCCAGCCGCTCCCCGTCTGGCGCGGGCCGGGCATAAGCAGATGAGTCCTCCGTCCCCGACAGCAGATTGGCGAAAAGGGGTTGCGGTGCGCCGCCCTCGTACGATACGCGCCACAGCGTGCCCTCAAAGAAGAACCAGACGCCCTGCGCCGTCAGGCCGGGCAGGCTATCGGCGGGGAGCGCGGTCGCCAGCGTGTTCACAACCGCCTGTGAGTCTTGCAGGAACGCAACACGGATGGCGTAAGGCCGCGTCGTGTCAAGCCGCTGCGCATTGGGATCGGCTGCGGTGTAAACAACGTAGCGACCATCGGGCGACCAGCCGTACTCGCGAATGTCGGCGGGAGAGTCGACAGGAACGGGAGGCAAACCACCGAGCGGCACGACCCACAATTGGCGCAGACCGGGTTCGTATTCCATCGCCGCCAGGAACGCGCGGCCATCCGGCGCCCAGACGAGATGCTGAACCCGCACCGAATCCCACAGCCAGTGGCCGGGGTTCGCCTCGTCCAGGCGGTGAGCCGCCGGATTCACCTCCAGCGGGCGGGCCGGGCCGAGGCGAATCGCCGTTTCAGAAGTCGCAAAGGGTTGGCCGGGGAAGGCGAGGTGGTCACTCCGTAGTCGCTCCAGGCCGTCCTCCCGCCAGGCGCTCAGCCAGAAGCCGTAGAGGTCTATCGCCGGCCCAATTAGCGGCACCGGATAAACCCGTGACGAGCCGTCGGCGTAGATGAAGCGCGTGGTGACGAGCGCGACGCGGTTGTGACCGGCGTGCAAACCCACGCGCAGAATTTCGTACCGCGCGAGGGGGCGGACAGGGTCGAGAGGCGAGAGACCCACCTCGCCGATGAGCGGATCGAGGTGCGGCTTGAGCTCCTGTTCCGGTCGGCCGGCGATGAGGAAGTTATTTTTGAACGGCAGGCGCGGATCGTAACTGTAGCCCCCCACGACGCGCCAGTAGAGGCCCGCCGGGTTCGGCAGAGTTGAAAGCGGCGGCACGAAACTGATGAGCAGCAGCGCGGCCAGGCCAGCGCCCAGCGCGGCCGGCCAGGGATTGCGCGGGCTGAGGATAAACAACCCACCGACGCCAAGCAGCGCCGCGCCGACCCAGGGCAGGGCGGGCAGCCACGGCGAGGGCAGGTGAACGGCGGTTGGCGGCAGGGTGAGGCCGGGTTCAGGGACAAGCGCCGCAGGCTCATTCCCCAACGTCGTCGGCGTGATGCCCTGGCTGGCGAGGCGCACCTGCAGCGCGAACATCCATAGGAGCACAGCCAGGCCGCCTATAACCAGCGCATCTCCCAGATAGCCCAGCGCCCGACGCGTCAGGGCGATTGGACGCGGGCGCAAGTCCCGACGGGGCTGGATATCGGCGATGGCCGCAAGCGCGGCGTCCTGGCGCTCGTAGGCCGCGAGAGTCGCGCGGCATTGAGCGCAGTCGGCCAGGTGAGCCTTCACCTCGCGGCGCTCGGCGGGAGTGAGATCGCGATAAACGGCCAGGCGATCGCTCAGTCGGTCGTGGTCGGTCATTCGAAGGCCTCCCGCAGTTTGCGCCGGGCGCGCACCAGGCGCTGTTTGACTGCCTCGGTGGAGAGATCCAGCGCCTGGGCGATTTCCGCGACGGTGAAATCCTGGCAGGTATAGAGGACAAGCGGAATGCGATAGTCAGGCGGGAGCTGCAGCAGGGCGTGGCGCATTCGCTCAGACTCGAGGGCCGCCTCCTCCGGGCTTTCCAGTCTCAGGCCTTGTTCCTCCTCCCACAAGGGCAGCCACGCGAATAACCGGGCGCGGCGCAGGTGATCGCGCGCGGCGTTAGTGGCGATGCGATACAGCCAGGCGCGGGGGTTTTCCAGGTGGGGTAGTTGCTGGCGGGCTTTCCAGGCGCGCGTGAAAGCTTCTTGGGTCAGGTCTTCGGCTAATCCCGTTTCGCCAGTCAGCCGGTAGAGGTAGTTGAGGATTGGCGTCTGGTATTCGGCAAAGAGACGCTCGAACCAGGCCGACAGGTCGGCGGTGGATGGCGAGCGCGCGTCGGCGGGAGGTATAGGCAAGGCGAGAGGTTGCACCGGGGGCATAGCGTCTCCTCCAAAGTAAGACGCATGAACCCCCGGCCAGGTGACAGGCGAGGCGAATGATACTTTCAAACTGGACTTTGCTCCAGGGTAGACTCCTGTTTGCTTTACGCCGCCGACACCTGACAGGTGTGCGCACACCTGTCAGGTGTCGGCGTAAACCGAAACGGAATTCGCTTTAGGGTACGACGAGTGTGCTGCTCGCCGAGCGGCCCCACACGGTCAAATCATACATGGCGGAGACTTCGACGGGCATGGCGACAAACGTCCCGGTGCGCGTGGCGCGGGCGTAGTAGGTGAAGGTATGTTGCCCGGCGCTCAACTGCGTGATGAAGAAACTCACCCGGTCGCCGCGGACTTCCTTGTTGTTGTAGCCGTATTCCTGCCAGTGGTAGACGGGATCGTAGCACTCGTAGCCATAGCAATACTGGTAAGCGCTGCTCTCGTGGCTGGTGGTGTTCAGCCCCTCGTTCAAGGCTTCCAACCCGCCCGGCAGCCTGTCTTCTACCATGATGTAGAAGCCGTCGTCCGGCATGACGACCGAGAGTTGAACCTTTACCAGCTGCCCTGGCGCAACCGCCTCGCCGATCGGCTGACCGGTCTTGGGGTCCAGGTACTGGCGGGAGACTTGCACGTTGCCTGCCGCCTGGATGGCGGCTTGAGGCCGGTAGACGCGGCTGCTGACGATGTAATACAACTGGCCTCCGCCGCTCTGGTATAACTTCAGCGTATTGATCCCGCTGTTCAACTGGCCTCCCGCGATTTCGAGCGAGACCGCCGGTTCACCCCGCCCGAGTGTTCCCTCGGCGATGACCTGCCCGCCGAGTTCCACGCGGTAGTTGGTGTTGGCCGTGTTCTCCTCACGCGCCAGGATGTGATCTGTCAGCGCAATCAGCGTGAAGGCCGTCTCGTTGGTGCTTCCCCAGCCGTCCATGCGGCGCTGGCTCATCAGGTAGCGAACGATGCCCGGCTCGAGTGCGTGGCTCGGATTGATGTGCACAAAGGCGTCGAGCGCGAGCGCAGTGCTGCGCGTGGTCGAGGACATGGTTTTCTCATGGTAGTGCCCGTCGTCGGCGGCGTCGGGCCAATACACCTTGCCCTCGGATGTGAGCGCCGTCGCGGCGAGCAGGTCGAGCATCTGGCTGGCGTCCTCGGTCGCGCCTAGTTTGTGCAGGGCGAGCGCCAGGGCTGACCGGCTGAAGGTGTCGAGTGTGCCGGCTTGCTTGACGAGTGCGCGCGTCGAGTCGAGATCGCCGTACCCGGCGACGGACATGGCGTAGAGCGCGAAAGCCCTGGTCCGAATGTCCATGCTCGGCAAGTTCGCCGTCAGCCAGTCCACGCCGCGCCGGATCACGCCCGAGTCGACCTCGTACCCGGCCTCCTGCGTCATCGCCAGGCCAAACACCACCCACGCCGTCTGGTAGGCGTCCGTCGCGTCGTCGAACCACCAGCCCCACCCGCCGTCATTGTGTTGGAAGCCATACAACCGCTGCAGGCTGGCGTTGATCTTGGGAGGCAGGTCTGCCTGGAGCGTCAGGCTGCCGAGGCCGAGTTGATGGAACGCGCGCCCGACGACCGCATTCGGCAGGGCCTTGCTCATCGTCTGCTCGACGCAGCCATAGGGGTAGCCGGTGAGGTATTCCAGCCCGTTCACCATGCTCCCCGCAATCGAGCGGCTCAGTTCGATTCTGACGGTGCTGAGGCCCAGCGCGTCCGCAGGCCACACGACGTCGGCGCTGAACTCACCCGCGAATTCGCCGATCTGCGTCTCCACGTCGGGGATGGCGAGGGGC
>DAOTXG010000197.1:0-7712 GCA_034435515.1 Anaerolineales bacterium | reverse complement strand
CGTGCTACCTGATGGGCGCGTGGTCTCCTTCAGCCGCGACATCACCGAGCGCAAGCAGGCCGAGGCCGCCCTGCGCGAGAGCGAAGCGCTGTATCGCAGCCTCATCGAAGCCAGCACCGATGCCTTTACTATTTTGGACCCCACGGGCCACTATGTCTACACCAGCCCGCAGTTTGAGCAACTCTCCGGCTACTCAGCCTCCGAAATCTTAGGCCAATCCTATGCCTTCCTCCTCCCCTCCGACGAACTTGAGCGCGTGAACCAAATCTTTGTGGAGGTCATTTCTGGCGCCGCGCCGCAGGTGGTGGAAGTCCGCATCCGGCGCAAAGATGGCGTGGAACGAGTGGTGGAAGCCTCGGCTCGCGTGCTACCTGATGGGCGCGTGGTCTCCTTCAGCCGCGACATCACCGAGCGTAAAGCCGCCGACGAAAAATTACGCCAGAGTGAAGCCAGCTTCCGGTCCCTCATTGAAACCAGCGTGGTGGGCATTGTCATTTTGGGAACGGATGGCACTTTTCGCTACGTGAATCCGGCGTATGAGGCTATCCTCGGTTACTCCGCCGCGGAATTGTTGGGCCAGCCGTTTCCGGTCTACATTCACCCCGACGATTTGCCGGACGCGACGGAGCGTTTCGGCCAAATGCTGCAATCGCCCAACCTCGTCGTTCAATCCGAAATCCGCGCTCGCCACAAAGATGGCTCATGGCGCATTTTAGATGGCGCGGCCAAAGTGCTGCCCAGCGGCGAGATTGTAGCCTACAACCGCGATGTGACCGAACGCCGTCAACTCGAAAAGGCCCTGCGCGCCATTGTGGAAGGCACGGCCTCGGCCACTGGCGAAGATTTCTTCCGCCTGCTGGCGCAGCACCTGGCCAGCGCCCTCGGCGTGCGCCACGCCTTCGTGGCCGAAGTGACTGACGATCCGGCGGGGCGCGTGCGCACGCTGGCCTTCTGGAGCAACGGGACGATCGTTGCCAACTTCGAATATGCCCTGCCCGGCACGCCATGTGAAAACGTCATCGCCGGCGGCGTGTGCTATTACCCGCAGCAGGTGCAGGCGCAATTCCCCACCGACCAGGATTTAGTGAAGCTGGGCGCCGAGAGTTACATGGGCGTGCCGCTCGTGGACAGCACCGGCCAGGTGCTCGGCCATGTGGCCGTGCTCGACAATGAGCCGATGCGCGACGACGCCCAGCGCCAGGCCATCCTGCAAATCTTCGCCGTGCGCGCCGGGGCCGAACTCCAGCGCCAGCGCGCCGAGGCCCAACTGCGTGAGAGCGAGGAACGCTTCCGCCAGCTGGCCGAGAACATCAACGAAGTCTTCTGGATGACGGATTACGCCAGCGGGCAGATGCTCTATGTCAGCCCGGCGTATGAAATCATCTGGGCCCGCTCCAGCGCCGCCCTGTACGAACAGCCGCACGCCTGGCAGGAGGCCATTCACCCGGACGACTACGAGCGTGTGATCGCCGCGCAGGTCAAGCAGGCGTTGGGCCAGTACGACGAGGAATACCGCATCCTGCGGCCCGACGGCCGGGTACGCTGGATCCGCGACCGGGCCTTCCCCATCTACGACGAGCGCGGCGAGGTATACCGCCTCGCCGGGATAGCCGCCGACATCACCCACCGCAAGCAGACCGAGGCGGCTTTGCACGAGTTGAACGCGCAGCTCGAGCAACGCGTGGAAGCGCGCACCGCCGAACTGCGCGAGAGCGAAGAACGGTTCCGCGTTATTGCAGAGACTTCGCCCATCCCCGTCGCCATCACCCGGTTGGCTGACGGCCGGATTCTATTTGCTAACTCCGCGATCAGCGAACTCGTCGCCTTGCCCCGTGAGCAATTGATTGGCCGGCAATCCCCCGATTTCTGGTACAACCCCGACGAGCGCCAACAGTTCGTGGACGACTTAAGAAGCCGGGGCTTCATCCGCAACTTTGAGTTCCACGCCAAGCGCGCCAATGGCACGCCGTTCTGGGCCGCCGTCTCGGCCCAAATCATGACGTTTGCGGGTGAGCGGGCGGTGATGGCCGCGCTCTACGACATCAGCGACCTGAAGGACGCGCAGGAAGAACTGCAAAAGGCGAAGGAAGCCGCCGAGGCGGCGCTGGCCGAGAGCAAACGGCTGGCGACCATCATCGAAGCCATGCCCGATTACGTGGGGATCGCCGACTTGCAGGGCCAGAGTCTGTACGTCAATAAATTCGGGCGGCGCTTGTTGGGCAAGCCCGAAAAAGACGAGGCCCCCTGGAATGTGGCGAATTGCTACCCGGCGGACGAAGCCCCTCGCTTGCAAAGCATGTTCGAAGTGATGCAGACGGGCGGAACGTGGTTTGGCGAGACCGCTCTGCGACATACGGATGGTCGCACGATCCCGGTGGAGCAGACGGTCTTCCCGCTGCATGATGCAAACGGCCGCATTGAAAGTTACGCGGCCATCATCCGCGACATCACCGAACGCAAGCGCGCCGACGAAGCCTTGCGAAAATCGGTGGAGACGTTCCGGGCGCTGGCCGAAAACTCCTCGGACACGATCATGCGCTTTGATCGCGGCCTGCGTCACCTCTATATCAACCCGGCAGTGGAGGCTTTTACCGGCCTCAAGCCGGAGGCCTTTCTCGGCAAGACCCACGCCGAGATGGACTTTCCCCATCACCTGGTGGAAATCTGGGAGGCGGCCCTGCAGAAAGTCTTCGACACCCGGCAGGCGAATCGCGTCGAGTTCCAACTCCCCAATGGCATCTGGATTGATTGGCTGATCGCGCCGGAATTCTCCGGCGAGGGAGACGTCGAAACAGCGGTCGCGATTGCCCGCGACATCACCGACCAGAAGCGGGTGCAGGCCGAACTGCAAGAGGCCAAGGAGGCTGCCGAGTCCGCGCTGGCCGAGAGCAAACGATTGGTCGCCATCATCGAAGCCACCAGCGACCTGGTGGCCACAGTGGACCTGCAAGGCGCGATGACTTACATGAACCGCGCCGGCCGCCAACTGACCGGGTTGGGTGACAGCGCCGACATCCGCCAGTTCAGCCTCGCCACCTTTTATCCACCCGAAGTCCGGCCCGTCCTTGAGGAGCGCATTGGGCGCAACATCGCGCAAGGCGTGGACGCCGACCTGTTTGAAACGGTCATTCGCCATGACAACGGCCACGAAATTCCAGTCTCCATTGTCGGCATTGTCCACCGCTCCCCGGGGGGCGCGCCCGAATCGCTCTCCGCCGTCATCCGCGACATTAGCGCGCAGAAACGCGCCGAGGAAGAACTGCGCCAGGCCAAAAACGTCGCCGAGTCCGCGAACAAGGCCAAGAGCACCTTCCTGGCCAACATGAGCCACGAAATCCGCACGCCCATGAACGCCGTCATCGGCATGACCAGCCTGCTGCTCAACACGCCGCTCAGCGACAAGCAGCGCGACTTCGTGGAGACCATCCGCACCAGCGGCGACACCCTGCTCACCGTCATCAACGACATCCTGGACTTCTCGAAGATCGAGGCGGACAAGCTCACCCTGGAGAGTCAACCCTTCGACTTGCGCGCCTGCGTCGAGTCGGCCCTGGACCTGATCGCGCCCAAAGCCGCCGAGAAGAAGATTGACCTGGCGTACGTGATTGGCGAGGGCGTGCCCGATGGCATCGTGGGCGACGTGACTCGCCTGCGGCAGATCCTGGTGAACCTGATCGGCAACGCGGTGAAGTTCACGGAGAAGGGCGAGGTGGTGGTCTCGGTCAACGCCCGTCAGTTGGAGCATGGAGTTAGAGTCAGCGAGGACTCTCTAACTCCCCACTTTAACTCTAACTACGAGCTTCACTTTTCCGTGCGCGACACGGGCCTCGGCATCCCGCCTGATAAGATCACAGTGCTCTTTCAGTCGTTCACCCAACTCGACGCTTCCACCACGCGCCAATACGGCGGCACGGGCCTCGGCCTCGCCATCAGCCAACGTCTGGCCGAACTGATGGGCGGGACAATGTGGGCTGAGAGCGAGGGCGTGCCGGGCAAGGGCGCGACCTTCCATTTCTCCATCTTCGCCCAGGCCGCTCCTGCCCCCAGTCGAGCGCATCTGAACGTGCGTCAGCCCATGCTCGCCGGCAAGCGCCTGCTCATTGTGGACGATCACGCGACGAACCGGCGCATTCTCAGCCTGCAAGCCCAAACCTGGGGCGCCGTCCCGGTGGAAGCCGCCTCGCCGCTCGCGGCCCTCGACCTGGTGCGCGCGGGCGAACGCTTTGACATCGCCATCCTGGATATGCAGATGCCGGAGATGGACGGGGCCACACTGGCCGCCGCGCTGTGCCACGAGCACGAGCACCAGGATCGCCATTTCCCGCTGGTGCTGCTGACCTCGGTGATGTACGAACCGTACCCGGCGCTGGAAGCCGTCGAGTGCTTCTCCGCCTACCTCTCCAAGCCCGTCAAACCCTCGCAGCTCTACGATACGCTGGTCACCGCGTGCGCCGAGTTTGAGTTGGCGACTCAAGCGCCGCCGCCCCCGGCCACCGCGCCTGAACCCGCCCTGCTGGCTGAGCGTCTGCCTTTGCAAATCCTGCTAGCCGAAGACGTCGCCGTCAATCAGAAATTTGCGCTGCTGGCGCTGGAGGAGATGGGTTACAAGGCCGACGTGGCCGCCAATGGCCTGGAGGCGCTGGAGGCCCTCCGGCGCCAGCCCTACGACGTGATCCTGATGGACGTGCAAATGCCACAGATGGACGGGCTGGAGGCGACGCGCCGCATCCGCCGGGACTGGCCCGCCGAGGCTCAACCCCGGATCATTGCCATGACGGCTAACGCGATGCAAGGCGACCGCGAGATGTGCCTGGAAGCCGGGATGGACGACTACATCAGCAAGCCGGTGTATCTGAACGAACTGCGCGCCGCGCTGGAGCGGGCCGGGCGCTGGCTGGCGGAATTTCGGGGGTGAATCTTCTATTGACCGTTGAGCGTCTAACGATGCAGCATAGGAAAGCTATTATGCTGGAGATGGAACATGGGCATACTCATCATTGACGACGACGCCGTTCAGCGCCTGGCCCTGGCGGCGATTCTCGAGGACGAGGGGTACGCCAACATCCTCCTGGCGGCCTCGGCCGAGGCGGCCTATCAGATTCTGGCACAGGCCGCTCCAGAGGAAATTGACCTGATCCTCACCGACCTCCACATGCCGAACGTGGACGGGATTGCAGCGTGCAGCTACATCAAGTCGCTGGAGGGCTGGGAAGACATCCCGATCATCATGGTCACAAGCAGCGAGGACGCGGAGAACCTGAAACTGGCTTTCGCCGCCGGGGCGATGGACTACATCACCAAGCCGCCGAACGAGGTAGAGCTGCGGGCGCGCATCCGCTCGGCGCTCAAGCTCAAGCACGAGATGGACAAGCGCAAGGCTCGCGAGCAGGAATTACAGCAGCTCAATCACCGGCTGGAGATTGTGCTCAACGACCTGGCCGAGCAGCACTTTTTGCTGCAATCCGAGCAGGAGAAGTCGGAACGGCTGCTGTTGAACATCCTGCCCAAGCCGATTGCCGACCGGCTCAAGCAAGAAGAGGGCCGGGTGATCGCCGACAGTTTCGAGCAGGCGACGGTGCTCTTCGCCGACATCGTGGACTTCACCCGGCTCTCGGCTCAGGCAGCGCCCGACGAGCTGGTGGAGCTGCTGAGCCGGGAATTTTCGCTCTTCGACGCGCTGGCCGAGAAGCACGGCCTGGAGAAGATCAAGACGATCGGCGATGCGTACATGGTCGTCGGCGGCGTGCCTATGCCTCGCGCCGACCACGCCGAGGCAGTAGCCGAAATGGCGCTGGATATGCTGAACGAATTGCCGCAAGTCACAGCGGGCCTGCTGAAAATCCGCATTGGCATCCACACCGGGCCGGTGGTGGCCGGGGTGATCGGCACGAAGAAGTTCGCCTACGACCTGTGGGGCGACACCGTCAACATCGCCAGCCGGATGGAGTCGCAGGGCCGCGCGAACTGCATCCAGGTCACGGAGGCGACTTATGCGCTGTTGGCGGATGCCTACGAGTTCGCGCCGCGCGGCAAAATGCTGGTGAAGGGCGTGGGCGAGATGAACACATACTTCCTCACCGGGCGGAAGGCGATCCCCGACAGCGCGGCGCTGGAGACACTTGCGGCCATGGCTTAGGAGAGGGATGGGCCGCCGTAGGAGCGGGTTGTACCCGCGATGGCGGCCGACGATCCCCGGTCAGATCGCGGCTACAAGCCGCTCCTACGATTTTAGAAAGTCCTGTACGAACCAGGGGCGAGGCTGGGGGGGAAGTATGGGTGTAGAATATCCCTCATACCTGCTGCCCAAGGAGCCTCCCCATGCTGCCCTCTCTCAACATCACCCCCGCCGAGTTCCAATCCCGCGCCGCCCGGCTGCTGGAGCACCTCCGCTCACAGGGCCTGAGCGGCGTCGTGTTGTTTGACGGCTACTACATCCTCTATTTCACGGACTTTGCCTTCATCTCCACCGAGCGCCCCATCGCGTTTGTGATGAATGCGCGGGGAGAGAAGGCCATGTTCGTCCCGCGCCTCGAATTGGAGCACGCCCGATCCAAGACGGGTTTCGAGCGCGTGGATTACTATGTCGAATATCCCTACGAGCCGCATCCGATGGAAGTCTTCAAAAAGACCCTGGCCGACATGGGTCTCATTGGCAAAATCGGCGCCGATGCTGACGGCTACCCGTGGATACTTGGCTATCGCGGCCCGTCACTCACCGAACTCACAGGTGGAACCGTCGTTCGCGTGACAGGTTTCATTGAAGACATGCTGACCCTCAAGAGCCAGGCCGAAGTCATGCTCATCCGCGAGAGCGTCAAGTGGGGTCATCTCGCGCACCGGCTGCTCCAGCGTTATACGCGGGTGGGCGCGACGGAAACCGAAGTCAGCCTGCGCGCGAGCCACGAGGCCACTTTGGCGATGCTCGATACACTCGGCCCGCTTTACCGCGCGCAAAGCCTGTTCGGGGAGGGGCCGAGCGCCGGCTATCGCGGGCAGATTGGGCGGAACGCCGCCATCCCGCACACGCTGGCGAACAATATCACCTTTCAGCCGGGCGACGTGCTGGTGACGGGCGCAGGTTGTCCGATGTGGGGCTACAACTCCGAATTGGAGCGGACGATGGTCATCGGCCACCCATCCGACGAACAGCGCCGCCTGTTCGAGCATATGACCCGGGCGCAGGAAGTCGCCTTCGCCGCCCTCAAGCCGGGCGCACAGTGCTCGGACGTAGATCGCGCGGTGCGGAAGTATTTTGAAGACAACGACTTGATGCAATACTGGAAACACCACTCCGGCCACGCCATTGGCCTGCGCTATCACGAAGGGCCGTTCCTCGACGTGGGCGACCACACGGAACTCAAGCCGGGGATGGTGTTCACTGTCGAGCCGGGCCTCTACGCCGCTCACCTCGGCGGTTTTCGGCACTCGGATACAGTGCTGATTACGGAAGAGGGGGTGGAGAGGTTGACGTATTATCCCAGGGAGTTGGAGAGTCTGGTCATTCCGGCGTGATTTAGACTCCGTGCGACGCACTCGCTTCGCCCGAAGGGGCTGCGCGAGTGCGTCGCACGTAAAGACTCTCTTCTAATGCCTCCCCGCTATCGCCACGTCCCCGTCGTCGTCAACCCGGCGTCTGGCCCGGATCGCCCGGTGCTGAAAGTCCTCAATCAGGTCTTCCGGGCGACGGGCGTAGATTGGGATATTCACCTGAC
>DAOTXG010000196.1:0-10548 GCA_034435515.1 Anaerolineales bacterium | reverse complement strand
TTACATCAAATACCGCCCGCGTTATCCGCTGGCTATCTTGGATCTCCTCCGATCGGAATGCCGCCTGACGGATGCTCACGTCATCGCGGATATCGGATCAGGTACGGGCCTCTTGACGGAGCTGTTTCTGAAGAACGGCAACCGCGTCTACGGCATTGAACCCGACCCCGACATGCGCGCCGGAGGCGAAGACTACCTGCGAGCGTACCCGCGCTTCACCGGCCTTGCCGGGACAGCCGAGGCGACCACGCTGCCGGATCACGGCGTGGATTTTGTGACGGCCGGGCAGGCGTTTCACTGGTTCAACCTTGAGGCGGCCAGGCGAGAATTCGCCCGGATTCTCGCGCCGCAGGGCTGGGTCGTGTTGGCCTGGAATGTGCAGCGAGCGGCCGGCACGCCCTTTCTTGCCGCCTTGCAGCAGTTCTGGGAGACGCCGGAGTTCTGGAAGGGGTCTGCACGGCAATCTGCGGAGCAACGGGAACGCGCTCGGGCGTACCGCTTGAACGCCGAACGCGCCCGGCAGGAACTGATCGAACCGTTTTTCAGGCCGGGCGGGTTCGAGGAGAGGCAATTTGAGAACCCGCTGGTTTGTGATTGGGAGAGCCTGAAGGGGCGGGTCCTATCCAACGGCCCCGCGCTTGAGCCAGGCGATTTGCATTACCCGGCGATGCTCGCAGCCCTGGAAGAGATCTTTCGGGCGCACCAGGAGAATGGAACGGTGACAATTGAACATGACACCCGCGTGATCTATGGTCATCTTTAAGTGAAAAGATAACTCCTGGCTGATGATGTTCAAACCTCGACCTCTCTTACTCGCGCGTCTCTACTACTTTCTCTTCTACGGCGCCATCGGCTGCTACTTCCCCTACGTCAATCTTTACTTTGAGCGCCTGGGACTGTCGGGCAAAGCCATCGGCGTGCTGGCCGCGCTCTCGCCGCTCGTCTTGCTCGGCGCCAGCCCCATGTGGAGCGCGCTCGGCGACCGGTTTCGCATCCACCGCACGCTCCTGCCGCTTGCCACTTTTGGCCCCATCCTCCCGATGGTGCTTATCGCGCACACGGGGCAGTTTCAGTGGCTGGCGCTGCTCCTCGCCGTCGCCGCCTTTTTTTCCACGCCCACCATCCCGCTGATTGACAGCGCGGTGCTGGATCTGGCCGAGGGCACGCGCCATACCTTTGGCAGTATCCGCGTATGGGGTTCCATCGGCTTCACCGTGGTGACGTGGGGGGCGGGCTACGTGCTCAAAATCGTCCCCCTGGCGTGGATGTTTTACGGCTATGGGCTGTTCATGCTCCTGGCCGCGCTGGCCGCGCTCGGCCTCCCCGCCCGCCGCAAGACCTGGCGGACCAGCTTCCGCGCCAGCCTGCGCGAATTACTGGGCCGGCGCGCCTTTGTGCTCTTCCTGCTCAGCGCCTTCCTCGCCGGCGCGACGTTCAACGCGGCGCTGGCGTTTTATCCCCTTCACCTGCAGAGTCTGGGCGCGGATACGGGATGGATTGGGCTGGCCGGGGCGCTGTCGGCGTTGAGCGAGATGCCCGTGCTCTTTTTCTCGCGGACGCTGTTTCGCAAAACGGGGGTGCGCGGCAGCCTGGTGATGGCGTATGGAGTATACGTCCTGCGTTGGGCCACCCTCGCGCTCGCGCGCTCGCCGCTGCTCGTGCTGCTGACCCAACTCTCGCACGGCCTGTCGTTCGGCGCGTTCCTCGTCGGCGGCGTGGCCTACGTGGATCAGCATGCGCCGCCGGGCGTAAGCGCCACCGCGCAGAGCCTGTTCGTGGCGATGACCTTCGGCCTGGGCGCGGCGGTCGGCGCGCTGGCCGGCGGCTGGCTCTACGACACGTTCCGGGCGGCGGGGCTGTTCGGGGCCGGCGCCGCCGTCATGGTGCTGAGCCTGGCGATCTTCCTGGCGACCAGGCCCTCGCCTCAGCCCGTGACTGCGCCTTCACCCGAACTTTGAGGTTACGCCGACACCTGTCAGGTGTCGGCAGTGTTTCAGCGGTTGGGCATGTGCAGCTTCGCGATCTGCGCCTCGACCAGCCCATCCACCAGCGCCGGATCCACCTTGATGCCGTGCTCGGCCAGATACTTGGAAGCCATCTCCAGCGCGTAGCGTTTCTTCTGCGCGCCGATGTTTTGAATCACGCCGCTGACGCCGCTCTGCTCGGCGGCCAGCACCGCCGCCTGCACAGCTTTGTCGAGCAGCGCGCTCCGCGCCTCGGCGCTGTCCACCAGCGGCGCGCTGTTCGAGAACTGTTTGTGCACCTCGGCCTCGACCAGGCTCGAGAGCAGGTTCACGTCCACCTTGACACCCAGCTGGCCGAGATAATCCTGCGCGGCCTTGAGGGCAAAAGCCTTCTTGCCCTGCCCCCCGCCCGCCAGCTGTTGTTTCAAGCCCGATTGCTCGGCGGCCCGCACCGCGAAATTCACCGCCGTCTCAATGAACTGCTGCTGCTGGGCCGTCAACCGGGAGCGCAGCTCGGTGTTCTTCTGACGCACCCACTGGAACAGAAAGGCGATGACGACCGGGAGGGCGATGACGAGCAGGGTTTGAGCCAACAGGCCGAGGGCGTTATTGAGGTCCATAATCGGTCTCCGTCAACGGGCGCGCTTGTCACTTGCCACGTGTCACTCGTTACTCGTCACTCGAACGGCAAATTCACCACGATCCCCGTCACCTCGCCGACCTTCACCGCCGTTCCCGGCTCGGCGTGCGCGGTTTTCAAAAAGCCAAGCGCGACCGGCCCGAGATCGGGCAGCACACCGGCCGTGGTGATCGTTCCCGCTGGCGCGTCGGCCACGCGGACTTCGCCGCCCTCCGCGACCGGCGCTTCCAGTTTGAGGCCCATCAAACGCCGCGCCAGTTTTCCCCGGCTCTCCATCCGCGCGATGATCTCCTGCCCAATGTAACAACCTTTATTGAAACTGACCGCGCCCCACAGATTGGCCTCGAGCGGGATGTATTCCGCGGCGATCTCATGTCCCACGTGCGGCTCGCCCGCCGCCAGCCGCAAGAGTTGATAGGCCGTTTCGCCCGCCGGAGCCGCACCGGCTTCCACGGCCTTGTCCCAGAGCGCCGGGATGCGCTCAACCGGCGCGATGACGGTGAACCCCTCGCCAGCCAGCGGTCGAGCGCGCAAAACGATCAGGCTTTCCTGCTCGACGAAATGATTCTCGGCGAGGGCCTCGGCCCCGGCGACGAGCGCGCTCGCCGCGGCGCTCGCGCGCGGCCCGTAAATTCCTAACTGGCCCAATTCACTCGAAGCGTCTTCAAATTTCACTTTGTCGTTGTAAAAGATATAACCGCTCAGCCATCGCCGCACAGGCGTCGCCTGGCCGGGGCTGGTCAGGCACAACGCCGTCTCGCCGAGATTGAGCACCCAGAGGACGTCCACGAGGCGGGCAATGGCGGTCGTCAACACGGTCTGGCGCGCCTCGCCCGCCGCCATCCCGGTCAGATCATTCGTGGACATGCGGTTCAGCAGGTCAATCCGGTCGCGCCCCACCGCGCGCATCCGGCCCTCGTGCGAGCGGTCAATCACCACCGCGCCCCCGCGCGCCGCGCGATATTCCGCCGCCGGGTCGCCATAGTGCGCTGCGACCCTCCGCCCGCCTATCTCGACTGTCTCGATCCCGGCGTTCACTGCCTCAACCATCGCCGCTCACTCCCGTTACGTTTTACGTATTACGTTTTACGTCTCACTCCCCCACCTTCCTCTCGCGCCATTCCCGAATGTGCTCCAGATGTTCAGCCTCGTGCCCAAAAGAGTTGCCCTCAATCAAGTCGAGCGGTGTGCGGTTCCGCAGCCAGGGCCAGCGCTGAACCAATTCCCTATCGCTCATCGCCTCCACCTGCCTCACCGTCTGCTTGCGCACCCCGCGCCAATCGGCCAGGACGCGGTCGAGCGGGCGATTCTTGTTTTCCTTGTACCATTTCTCGTTGAGCGCGTCTATCTCGGCCTGCGAGGCCGGCCACTTGGGTTTCTGCCCGCGCCGGGCTTTAGCCAGCAGCGTCACCAGTTCCGCCTCCCAGGTCGTGAGATGCGCCAGGAGGTCCTTCGCCGACCAGTCGCCGACCACGCCCGGATCGGCTAACTGCGCCTCCGTCAGGCCCTCCAAGGCCGCTTCCATCTGCGCGCGCGACTCCCGCAAAGCCCTCAACACCTCGTCTCGTGTCATTCCCGCCGCCTCCGCGGACGATAACACCGGGAGAGCGCCCGGTGTTGCCTACGAAACTGCTTGATTGCTGACGACTAACCTCTCTGGGTAACGACTCAGTCCGGCGTTCTTTTGAACGCTGACAACGCTGATCGGGCTGATTTTCGCTGACCCTTGCACCGCCCGCAAGGGCAGGTGTGATTCAAGAAAGAAAATCAGCGTAATCAGCAGTTGTTTCAGCGAGATCAGCGTTCCTCACCACTTGGTTTGAGCTGCTGCCTATTTCTGCGCCGCGACGAAGGCGATCACGTCGGCCAGTTCCTGGGGCGCGAGCGTCTCGGCGAAGTCCTTCGGCATCAGCCCATCCTGGAAACCAGGCACGACGAAAGCACTCGGGCGCGTGATTGACTCGTAAAGGTAAATTTCCGGCGGATAACCAGGCCGGCGCGTGTTGACCTGGTCCGCCACCCCCTTGAGCGATGGCCCGACCAGCCTCACCCCAGCTTCGAGCGAATGGCAGCCCGAGCAACCTTTGGCCGCAAACACGGCCTGCCCCGCCCCGGCCTTGCCTGCGGGCAGCGCCGCGAAGGCTTCTTCCAACCCCCCCAGTTCCCCCCCACCCGCCGCCGAGGCGCCCCCGGCCGGCCGCGCGGCGGTGACCGGCGCGCCCTGGTTAGAGATCAGCCACGCGCCGACGAGAACCACGACCAGCAGCGCCAGAAATCCGTTGACGAACAAGAAGGCCCGATCCAGGCCGCTGGTCGGCAGGAGCGCTCCGAGCGGGCGGCGGCCCTCCGCTGTGGCAATAAGATCCGCCGTCATCGTGTCGAGGACTGTTGGACGCAGCTTGTCGCCGGCCTTGATTCTTTCATCCAGCACGGCGAAGAGGCGCGCCAGCACGACGCCCGTGACAGCCGTGCCCACGATCGTCCCGACCAGGACGCCGATGGCGAGTTGCAGGCCGGTCACATCGTCTCCTGGCCCGGCAATAAACGGCGGCAGGCCCTCAATATGCTCGCCCGGCAGCCGGAAGACTTTCATGCTGGCCAGTTCCGAGAGGCTGGGCAGCGTCCCGAGGGGCTTGCCCCAGTAACGGATCACCATAAAAGCCACCCCCAGGACGATGAACAGCACCCAGAAGGTGGTCAGCGAACGTTGGTCTGACAAGAAAACGGAAGGGGCCTCCCCGGATTTGGTCGCCCGTTCGGCGGCTGGTCTGGGGGCGGCGGGAGCGGCTGTGGCCGGGGGCGAAGCCAGCGGCGTGCGGGTGAACCAGTTGAACCCAAAGGCCATGACAATGCCCATGCCCAGGGTCGTCGCCAGGATCCCGACCACGCTGGCGACGAAGATCAGACTCATCGTCTGTCCCTCGGCGTCCTGGGTAAACGCGGGGACGTAGTAGCCGCGCAGTTTAGCCAGCAGCGCCGGGAGGCCGCTCGTGGATAGCCTGTCCTGGCTCACGTAAATAGCCGAGCCGCCGGCGACTAACAAGACAAACAAGACGACGAGAGTGGGCAGATAACGACGCAACAAGGAGTCTCCTCCCGCCCGTCAAATTTCACGGGCGCGAATTTTCTCGCCGCCGAGCGCCTGACTTTCCCTCGGCGGCAGGGACAAATTATACACTCCACCGACAAATGCTGCCGCGCGGAGTGTGCACTCACACACTCAAAGGCCATCAGGGGGTTGGCGTGGGAGGGTCTGCCAGTCGGCAAAGGCAGCCATCGCTTGGGTCCGGGCGCGCGCCGGAAGCGGAAATTTGAGCGGCGAGAGGCGCGCGTATTGCATCGTCAGCACGGTCAAGACGACGACGCTCGCCCAGGCCGCCGCCGCGAGGGCGATGTGCAGACCGTTGAGGAAGGCGGGCAGGCCGTGCAGAACGGCCTGCGCCCCGACGACGACTTGCAGGCCAAGCAACCCACCGGTCACCGCCGCGGAAAGGATGACCGGGCGGTTATTGCGCCTCAGCCGCCAGGCCTGTCCGATGACGACGACGATCATCACGCCGACGACCCCCGCCGCATACCGGTGCCCCATGTGCAGCAGACCTAAAAACGTGTCCGGCGCGACCGAGCCATTGCACAGCGGCCACCCCGCACAGGCGGCGCCGGCGCGGCTCGCGGTGACGAGCGCGCCGGTGACGATCACGCCAAAGACGCCCAACGCCGCCGCGCCGGCCTGCTTGCTCAGCGCGTCGAAATGCGCCAGCCCCTCGCCCAGGCGCGGGTCGCGCTTCAATTGAAATGCGACGACGACGACCACGAGCAGGAGGGCGAGCAGGATCAGGGCGCTGGCCAGGTGCAGCGCGGTAATCACCGGGTCGAGGCCCAGCCGGACGGTGATCGCGCCCAACAGGATTTGCACGACAAACTGGGCCAGCGCCAGCAGCGCCGGCCAGACGATCCAACGCACGCGCCGATAACTGCGCCAGGCGGCGAACGCGGTCGCCAATATCAGCGGCAGGAGCAGCGCCGCGAGGAAACGATGAGAAAGGGTGATAAAAATCGGCCCATTCAACGCGGGAAACAACTGGCCGTTGCAGAGCGGCCAGCCCCTCCCGCAACCCAACCCGGAATGAGTGACGCGCACAACCCCGCCGACGACGATGAGCAGGTAAGTCGTCAACGCGGCGGCCAGGGCCAGCCAGCGGAAGCGGTCAGTCTCCGGCGGAGCGGGGAGCGCGGCGCGAGTCATGTGCGGGATAAAGCCGTCGAGCGTCCGGGGAAAGACACTCGACGGCTGGTCAAAGGCAATCTGATTGTAGACCGGAGGCCGGGAGACTGCAACCCACTAGCGACTGGTGATGATTCACAATTCTCGCTCCCGCCGGATTTGTAATCCGGCGGCGGATTACAAATCCGCCGCGAGCACAATGGCGACGCAGTTTGGAAGTACGTCACACGTCGCCTGACAAGACAGAATTGGTCAAACCTCTTGGCCGGGGGGCCAATGAGGTCAGGCCAGAGAACCCGCCGGCGCTTCCATCGCCCGCCGCGCGACCGCGCCAATCCAGGGGTACTCAAACGGCAGCCCCTGGTAAGCGAGATAGGCGCCGCGCACCGCATAGACCAGGGCGGCGAGCGGCAGCGCCAGCACGCCCAGCGCCGCGACGACTGTGAGGAGGAGCGCGACCGGCAGCAGCAGCAGGCCGACGAGCACGACGCTCAAAGCCAGGGTAATCACCCACGCGCCGGCGACGAGAGTCGCGGCCAAACCGGCGGCGACGATAAACGCGATCCCGGCGAAGGACTGAAACGCGGTGGCCTGCAGGGCGTGGAAAGCGACGTAGGGCGAGCGTTCGCGGAAATACAGGTACATCGCCAACGGAACCAGCAGAGCCACCACCGCGCCCACCCCTCCCGTAGACAGGCCAACCACGAGCGTGAGCAGGGCCGTCAGATGCGCCAGCATGGCCCAGTTGCGCTCCAATTGAGTCGGGTTGGAACTTTCAAGCATGATCTCGGTTCACCTTTCCCTTTTCTCTTTCTTTTCATCTCTACGCTTCACCGCGCCGCAGGTTGCGCGGTGCGCGATGCTATAATGCCTCTATGCTCTCTGACCAACCTCTCACCAAGCGGCAGCTCGGCTGGCTCCTCGTCGCCGCTGGTTTGGCCGCGGCCGTCGTCAACCTCGCCGCAGACGTTTTCGGCGCCGGGCAGTTTGGGGGACTCGGCCCCGCCCAACGACAGGCTCTCCTGGCCAGCGGGGCGCTGATCCTCTTCGGCCTGTCGCTCCTCCCACTCGGCGATCGCCCGGCATGAACCTGCCTGTGGGATTTGAAATTTGTCCCCTCCACTCCGCTACGGGGATCTGCGAGGATTTGGGATTTTCCCGCTTCCCACGCCTCTGGCGCATTCTCGCCCTCCTCCTGTTTGCGCTCGCCCTGCTCGCTCTCCTCGGCCAATTTCTCGTCTACGTGGATTACGCCGTCGCGCTCTTCCATTTCCCTTTTGACTACGATCAGGGAGAAGGCTTCGAGCTGTACGATACAGTCCTGCACGCGCAAGGCCAATGGCCCTACCAGGATAGTCAGGTCTTCCCCTTCTATACTTCCATCTACCCGCCCCTCTTTCACCTCCTCACCGTCCCCCTCATCTGGATTTTCGGGCCGCAGATGTGGACGGGGCGCGTGGTCGGGTTCGCGGCCTCGCTCGTCACGGCGGGGGCCGTCGGCTGGGGTGTGCGCCGGGCGAGCGGCAATCTGACCATCGCCCTGCTCTCCGGGCTGACCTTTCTGGCCTCCAACTACACTTTCCACATCGGCCCGCTCTTCCGCCAGCACATGACGATGGTCATGTTCGAGACGCTGGCAATTGTGGCGCTGGCTCAGTTTGACACTGAGCGGAGACAGGCCCTCCCGGCCCGCAAAGGCTTCTGGCTGGGCCTGATCTTTCTGCTCTGCGCTGGGTATACCAAGCAACTCGCCCTGGCCACCGTGCTGGCGGGGCTTGGTTATCTTTTCCTGCGCGGCCCCAGACGCGCCCTGCTCGCCGGCCTGGGGCTGACGGCCGTCGCGGGCGTGCTCTTCCTGTGGATCAACCTCGCCACGCGCGGCTGGTGGTATACCAGCATCATCCGCGCCAACATCAACGCCTACGACGCGGCGCAGGCCCTCAGCCTTTACAAACAGTGGCTGAGCCTGCATCTGGTCATCGCCGCTCTCGCCTTCGCGCGATTGATCTACGAGACTTACTTCACGCGCCTCTCGGCCTACGCGGTGTGGTTCGCCTTTGCCTTCGCCAACGGCGCGCTCACCGGCAAGTTCGGCGCGGGCGAGTCCTATTTTGTCACGACGACGGCGGCGGCGTGCGTGCTGTCGGGGATTGCGCTGGCCGATTGGTTGAGGCGGCACCGGCCCTCGGGGCAATCGCGCGTTGGACAACCGCAAGAGGGGCAACCGCAAGGAGGGCAATCGCAACGGGGGCAGCCGCAAGGGTTGCCCCTACGCAGAATTGCCTCAGGTATGGCCGTCCCTTTGCTTTACCTGGCGCAGGCTTATCTGACTCTGCATCTTTACACCGACGGGCCTGTCTACGGCCTGGCGGCGCGCGCGCTGGGTGTGACGGGCGAGCGGGGCTATTACGACTCGCAGGGCTACACCCAGCTCGGCCCCCGCCCCACCCGCGCCGACCACGAAGCCGGCTACCGCATCGCCGAATTGGCGCGCAGCGCGCCGGGGCCGGTGTTGGCCGAGGAAGCCGGGTTCCTGTTCGTCGCGGGCAAGCCCGTCGTCACCAACGCCTTCCCGCAGCTGGTCATGTATCAGGCCGGGTTATTCGACCCCGCGCAGGAAATCGAGATGATCAACCGTAAAGCGTTCGGCCTGATCATCTTCCGCGCGCAATTCTACCCGCCGCCCGTCCTGCAAGCCATCGGCGCGAACTACCAGCCGAAGACGGAAATTCGGATGAACGGATTTCTTTATCGGATACTGGAGCCGAGGCCGTAATGTATTGCGTATTGCGTATTCCGTATTTCCCTACACAATACGCAATACGGAATACGCACGCCAGCGGCGGCGGACCGCCGGGGCCATGATCCATCGGGGAGGCTGGTAAGACCCTGTTTCTCAAGCCCATTACGTTTTACTCATTACGTTTTACTCATTACGTTTCATCTCTTGCCCCAAAAGAGGTTACAATACCCGCCCATGAGCATCCAGAAGATTGGCCGCTACGAAATCATCCGCGAGTTAGGCCGGGGCGGCATGGCGACCGTTTACCTCGCCCGCGACCCCTCGGTGAACCGGCAGGTCGCCGTCAAAGTCCTGCCGCCCCAGTTCACCCACGACCCGCAGTTCCGCGTCCGCTTCGAGCGCGAGGCGCAGCTCATCGCGCGCCTCGAACACGCCTACATCGTCCCGGTCTACGACTTCGGCCAGCAGGGCGACCAGCCTTACCTCGTCATGCGCTACCTCCCCGGCGGCACGCTCGAAGATCGCCTGGCGGCGAGGCCCATGCCGCTCGCGCAGGCCGCCTCTATCCTTCAGCGCATCGCCGCCGCGCTCGACGCCGCCCACAAACACGGCATCATCCACCGTGACCTGAAGCCCGGCAACATTATCTTCGACGCCGAGGGCGGGGCCTACCTCTCCGACTTCGGCATCGCCCGGCTCGCGCAGGAGGCCTCCACCCTCACCGGCACAGGCGTGATGGTCGGCACGCCCGAGTACATGAGTCCTGAACAGGCCATGGGGCTGAAAGGCATTGACCAGCGCAGCGACATCTACGCGCTGGGCGTCATCGTCTACGAGATGCTCGCCGGTCAGCACCCCTACCAGGCCGATACTCCCGTTGGGGTGCTGCTCAAGCACGTCACCGAGCCTGTGCCCGCGCTCGACGTGAGCCGCTTCAACGTGCCGGCCGAATGCGGCGCGATCCTCGCGCGGGCGA
>DAOTXG010000195.1:0-10427 GCA_034435515.1 Anaerolineales bacterium | reverse complement strand
CGAAGAAGAACGTCGAATGCTCGATGGCTGCCTCGACGCTCGCGAATTGATAGTCTGTGCTGACTGTTTCCCGCGTGAAGCCCCACTCGTATTCGAGCCAGGCGTAATACTCGGCCAGTCCCTCGGGCGGCGGAGCGGGGGTGAGGCTGCCGGTGCTGAGGGTTTCGACGATGATGATCACGCCGCCTGGCGCGGCGACGCGGCCCATCTCGCGCAACACGCGCCCAATGTGTGCCTGCCATTCGTCTGCATACCAGCCGCGCAAATGGCCGATAGCCCAACCCGCCGTGACGACCTCGGCCCAGCCGGTCGGGAACGGCAGTTCGCGCATATCTCCTTGAATCAATCCCCACTTACCAATTACCGCTTCACGTTGCATCTTGTTTTCTCGCAGCATGTCCCAGTGCAAATCCAGCCCGACCATCTGCGCCGCCTCGCGCGCCAGGAGCAGCGGCAGCCGCCCGGTTCCGGTTCCTAAGTCGAGAATACGTTTGCCGTGTGGGATGAGGCGCTGCAGCATCCGCGCGAGATTGCAGTCTGCATCTTCCGGCGCAATCAGGCGGTGGTAGTCCGTGGCGCGATGAGAATAGATTTGTCTGAAGTGGTCCACGCGTTTTTTAACCACGAAGAACACGAAGGACACGAACGCTTAAACTGCTTGCCTGATCTCCTCGACCGCCGCCGGGTTTTCCAGCGAAGACATGTCACCCAGGTCCTGGCCGAGGTAGGCGGCGCGGATAACGCGGCGCATGACCTTGGCGTTGCGCGTCTTGGGCAGGTCTTTGACGAACTTGACCTCGCGCGGCTTGAGCGGTTTGCCGAGTTCTTCGGCCACCTTTGCTTTTAACGCCTCGCGCAGTTCGCTGGAGGGGGCGTGGCCGGGACGGAGGACGCAGAAGCACACGACCTCGCTGCCTTTCACTTCGTCCGGCACGCCGATGGCGGCGGCCTCGATCACCGCCGGATGGGAGACCAGCACCGACTCGACTTCCGCCGGGCCGAGGCGCTTGCCCGCGACTTTAATCGTGTCGTCGCTGCGCCCGAGGATGTACCACAGCCCGTCGCCGTCCACCGCCGCGAAATCACCGTGCACCCACACGTTCGGGAAACGGCGCCAGTAAGTTTCCTCGTACCGCTGGGGGTCTTTCCAGAACCCGCGCGTCATCCCGATCCACGGCGCGCGAATGACGAGTTCGCCCACCTGATTACGGACGGAGTTCCCGTTTTCGTCCACCACGTCGGCGGCGATACCGGGACAGGGTGCGGAGAAGGCGCAGGGCTTGAGGGGCAGGATGGGATTCCCCATCACGATGCCGCCCGAAATCTCCGTGCCGCCGGAGTAGTTGATGATCGGCAGGTTGCCCTGGCCGACGGTGTTGAACAGCCACAGCCAGGGATCGGGATTCCACGGCTCGCCGGTCGAGCCGAACAAACGCAGCGACGAGAGATCGTGCCGCCGCACAGGTTCATCGCCGAACTTGATCAACGCGCGCACGAGCGTCGGCGAGAGGCCGAGGCCGGTAATCTTGTGCCGCGCGGCCATCGCCCACACGCGGTCGGGGCCGGGGTAGTCCGGCGCGCCGTCGTAGATGAACATCGTCGCGCCGAGCAAAAGCGCGCCGAACACGAGCCACGGCCCCATCATCCAGCCCATGTCCGTCATCCAGTACATCAGGTCGCCCGGCTGAACGTCGGTGCCAAAGGCCATGTCCTGCGCGGCCTTCACCGGGAAGCCGCAGTGGGTGTGTACCGCGCCTTTGGGCCTCCCGGTCGTGCCGGAGGTGTAGATGATCATCAGCGGGTCTTCGGCGTCGGTCGCTTCGGGCGCGGCGAAGGCGGATTGCAGCGGAATCTCTTCGTGCCACCAGTGATCACGCCCGGCGGCCATGCGCACGGGATTCCCGGCGCGTTTGAGGACGAAGACCTCACGGATCGAAGGCACTTGCGCCACGGCCTCGTCGGCGACGGGTTTCATCGGCACAACCTGCCCCCGGCGAAAGAACCCGTCGGCGGTGAGGAGCGCCTTCGCGTTGCCGTCGTTGAGGCGCGAGACGAGGGCGCTCACGCCATAGCCGGAGAACAGCGGCAGGACGATGCCCCCGATTTTGACGATGGCGAGCAGCGCGATGACGATCTCCGGCGTCATGGGCATGAACAGGCCGATGGCGTCGCCTTTGCCAAAGCCGTATAAGCGGAGCATGTTGGCGCAGTGATTGACCTCGAGATACAGGTCAGAGTAGGTCAGCGTCCGGGTCGAGCCTTCCTCGCCTTCCCAGATGACGGCCGGGCGCCGCGCCAGTTTCGAGTCTTTCTGGTATTTGTCCACGCAGTTGTAGACGATGTTGAGTTTCCCGCCCACGCACCAGCGCGGCCACGCGATGCCCCGGCTGAGGTCGACCACCTGCGTGTAAGGCTGCTGAAACTCGATGTCGAGGTATTTCAGGAGGGCGTCGGTGAACCAGGCGACGTCAGTCGTCGAGCGCTGCCTCAGCGCCTCGAACGAGTCGAGGCCGTGCAAGTCCATGAACTTCTTGAGATGTGAACGGTTGATGTAGTCGCGGGTGGGGCGCCAGACGATGTCGCCGCCGAATGAGAAGTTTTCAGTCATGAGCGCCTCCGCTCTATAGTCTTGCTTTCAGCGCCTCTAAAATGGGCTGGCCGATATCGCTCAACCTCGAATTGGTCTCCAACAGCGCGCTCAAATCGTCCAGCGCGGCTTGCAGCGCCTGCCTGGCGTCGTCGCGGCTGAGCGCCGAGGCGCGCGCGAAGCCGGCGTCGTACCACCCTTTCGCGCGCGCCTCGTTTTCGAGCGCGACGGCGGCCAGCCCGGCCTTGAAGGCGGCCCTGGCGTCGCGCGTTAATATCCCGGCGGCGGTTTCAAAATCGGAGAAAGCGAGTTCGTAATTCCCGGCGGCGTAGACGTTTTCGCCCCGGCCCAGGTGGTAGTTGCCCAGCGCGCTGTTGAGCAGAAAACTGCGCCAGCGCCTGTTCTCCGCGTCCTCCGGGTCAAGCTCGAAGGCGGTCGAGATGTCCGACCCGGCCGTCTCCAACACAGCGAGCGCTTCCGCCTCGTTCTCCAGTTCGTTGGTGAAGATGTGCAACCCGAGCACGTACTCCAGCCTGGCCTTGAACTGCCAGTACAAGGCCTCCCTGGGAGCGCGCTTCACGGCCTCGCCGTAGTCGGCGACGGCCCGGCTCAACTGCGTCTTAAAATCATAACCGGGGCAGAAGCGCAAGAGATACTCCACCTGCGCGCGGGTGCGGTAGGTGAAGGCGTCGTCGGGCCGCAGCGCCAGCGCGCGCGTGAAATCGTCAATAGCCAGGCCGAGCTGCCGCGCGGCCTCGGCCTTCTCGGCGTCGGTCGCCTGGGGGTTGGCGCAGCGGTCGCCGCCCGCCGGGCTGGCCAGCCGCCAGTGCGCCGTGCCGCGCGAGATGATCATCACCGGATCGTCCGGGGCCAGCTCGACGGCTCGCTCCCAGGCGGCCAGCGTCTGGTCGAACTCTTTCAGGCGGAAATGGGCGTAGCCGAGGGCTAACCATATCGAGGCGGACCTGGGATCGCTTCCAGCGGCGTCCCGAAAACTCTGGAGCGCGCGGCGAAAGGTCTCTTGCGACTCCGCCAGCAATTGTTTTTGGGCGTCGCCTGTGAACTGGGCTGCTTTCTGACTCAACTGGTCGGCCTGCTCGAAGAAGATCCACCCCTGGCCGGCGAGCGCCTGCGCGTTGGCAGGGTCTAACGTCAGGGCCTGATTATAGTCGGCCAGCGCCCGGTCCGGCTGACCCAGGCTGTGATAAGTGATGCCACGCAGCAGGTAGTAATTGGCGTGAGCGGGCCGGGCGGCGATAGCCCGCTCGAAGTCGTCGAGCGCGGCGGCCAGTCTCTCGTTTGCCGCCTGGGTATCGCCCTGAGCGGCCAGGGTTTCGGCCCAACCGGTGTAGGCGATGGCGCGGCTGGCGTACACCCGGTCCTGGAGTGCGCTGCGGGCGAGGGCCTGAGTGTAATCATTGATCGCGGCTTCGTACCGCCCCAGCTCGGCTTCGATGGCTGCGCGGTTGGTCAGCGTCCGCACGTGAGCGGGCGAGAACTCCAGCACCGTATTGTACGCGTCGAGAGCGGCGGTAAACCACCGGCTGGCCTCCGCGTCGTCGCCCTGGGCTTCGGCCCTCAATCCTTCACCACGCCAGTGATTGCCGACGACCAATTGATGATAGGTGCTGACATCCTGCCCAATGCGGTAGAGGTTCAGCCCGCACGCAGCCAGGATGACCGCCGTAAGAGCCACCCGAATCGTCAGTGAGTAAGCCGCCTTGAGTTCGCTTGTCTTCCACAGAGCCTGCAGCAGGACGCCGAGCGCGGCGAGCAGGACCAGGGCCGGGAAGATGTCGGCCACGAGGAACCAGTGGCGCAGCAAAGAACCGAGGGGCAGCAGGCTCAGCCCGACCCCCACGCCGCTCACCCACCACAACCACCGGCTGCGCGGGTGGAGGTGCAGCTGACTGTGGATCGGTTGGACGATGAACCACCACAACGGCGGGATGAACAGCCCCAATTGGAGATAGGGATAGAGGTCGGCCGGCGCGTAGATCAGTCTGGGGAAGGTGAGGGTCATCACGTCCGGCGCAAAACGCCCAATCAGGGTGAAGAGCAGCAGGCCAAGAGCGCCCAGCAGGTAAAGGACGCCCATCAGGCTGCGGAGGGCGTCAAAGCTCAGGTCAAAGACGCGCGCCTGTTTCGCCGTGAAGCGGGCGTGGCCCTGGATGCGGGCGCACAGGCTTGGATACCACGCCGTATGGCCGCGAATGGTCAGGCGGTCGTTGGGCGTGGCGACGACCATCGCCGAGTTGTCGAGCATGAGCGCGCCGAGGAGACGGGCGTCGGCTTTGTAGATGTGGGTGATGTCCTGCCAGGGGATCCGGTGCAGGGTCTCGCCCGAGCCGGCCGTCAGGCCCTGCAGGTCGAGCCGCACGGCTTCGGCCTGCGCTTCCTGGACGGTGCGCAGGGGCGTGGTAGCGATGATGATCCAGCCGAGCAGGGCGTAGGCCAACGCGCTGAACAGGACCAGGCCCAGCGCCAACAACACGGCGGGTTGGACCTCAAAGACCGACTCGACCCGGGCAGTGATACCCTGGGTGAGCGAGGGGCTGTAGTCCGTGTCATTCTCCAGCAGCGGCGAGGCGTAAAAAGTGACCTGCGCCAGCGTCGCGCTGCCGATTTCGACGCGGGTCGTGACGAGCGGGATCAGGAAAATCAGCGCGGCGGCCAGCGCCAGCACCAGGCGCCGGAAGATCAGCAGGGCCGGGTGCTGAAAACGCCGGAGATAGTGGCGGCGCGACAACAGCCGGGCCGTGCTGCTGGCGGCTTCGCGCGCTTCGGCGGCTAGGCGGTTGCTCTGCTCCAGCACTTGCAGCCGCTCGGCGATCTCGGTCGCGCCGACGATGTCCTCCTGCTGCTGGTAGAGCCGCATGGCTTGATCGAACTGCGGCAGCGCCTCCGCATACTGGCCGAGATTCAGGCGGGCTTCGGCGATCAGGCTGCGCACCTGCGCTTCGAGCTGCGCATCGGCATAGGCGACCACGACGGGCAGCGCCGCCTCGAGGTGCTCCAGCGCGGCCGGCGTCTGACCCAGTCGCAAAAGCGCCTGTCCCAGCCCGGCGCGGAGGCGGGCGCGCCGGTATTCGCTGAGCGGCGCTTCTTTTTCCGTCAATAGCGTTTCCAAAATCGGCAGGGCGTGCAGCGTGTCGCCCATGATGACGTGGAGTTGCGCGAGTTTCTCCTCGGCCTGGATCGGGTCGGCGGCCGAGCCGAGTGGGGTGAGAAGCCGGTCGGCGCGGCGATACCAGCCCGCCCCGGTGTTGAACAGGCGGGCGATGACCCAATCTTGCCCGAGCATCATGACCCACACCCTGGGGTTCAGACGGAGGCCGACGGAAACGATGAAGTACAGGATCAGCGGGAGCGAGATAATCTGGTTGGCGATGACGGTCAGCCAGTCGCGCCAGCCGCTGATTCTGGGCGGAACGAAGTCGCGCTGACCGCGCGCGGCGACGGCCAGATCCACGTAGGCGTCGCCGATGTTAATCATCGTGTAGCCCTGCTCGGCCTCGCTGTTGGGCTGCCGGCGGAAAGTGTCAAGGGCCATCCTATATTGCTCGATGGCCTCGACGTACAGGCCCTTGTTCGCCAGCGCCCGGCCATACGCCCGCACGACGCGGCCCATCAGCGCCGGACTTGGGGGGAGTGCGGGGTCCTCGCGCAAGGCTTGCAGTTCTTGCAGCGTGGTCGGGGAACCGCCGCGCAGCTGCGCCAGCCGCGCGCGCAGGTAGCGCGCCCAGTAACTCAGCTCGGCCTGCCAGGGGACGCCGAGGGCCGCCAGATACGGTTGAATCTCGTTGGCTGTGGCGATCAACCGCTCGGCGGCCGCGAGCCGCCGCTCGTCGGTGTATTGGCTGAACATGCGCGCCAGGCGCTCGATGCCCGCCGGGCCGTCAATCACCAACAGGTGATACAGGCGGCTCTGCGCCTGGATGACCGGGTCGGCGTTGGGGTTTGCCTCGCGGAAGGCCAGCGTGCGGCGGTGGGCCTCGACGAACCCCTGCGGATTAGCGGCGATGAAGCGGCGCAGGATGATGTCGCGCTCGGCGGCCATCACCGCGTAGCGCGGCCCGCCGTCGCCGATGTTCTCGACTTTGCGGACGAACGAAAAGCGGAGCAGCCGCTCGACGAGTTTCTCATCTTTGCCATCGTCGCGGGCGCGCAGGGTCTTCATCAGTTCCGCGTCGAAGCCGTGCGGCACGCAGGCCAGGCTCAACGCCTCGCCCAGCAGGGGATGGACCCGGCTGAGGATCGTATCTAACAGTTGGGCCTGGAGATCATCCGCCGGCGGGCTGGCCGCAGGCGCGGAAGCGGTAGCGTCGGTCATGACCTATACGGATTGGGGTGAACGGCGGTAGAGACGTTCCGGTGGAACGTCTCCTTCCGGTGGAACGTCTCCCTCCGCGAGCACAATTTGTGTGCAATCACCAGGAATGAAATTTGCCTACAACCAGTCCTCATCCTTGTCCTCCTCCAGCGAGGCGACGTCGGCCATCTTGGCCAGCAGGCCCGGCTGCCCGCCGGAGGTCTTGTAGATAGTGGCGAGGTCGAGGCCGGCGATCTTGCGCTTGTCCACGATGTATTCTTTGACGTGGTCCTCGGTAAAGAGGTCGAGGCCCGTGCGGGCGATGTGCTCTTTCAGGGCCTGCCCTACTTCGGGCGCTTTGCGCCCGGCCAGGATGATCAGCGTGCGGGCCAGCTGCCCCTGCGGCACACGGGCGAGCAGGTAATCCTTAAGCCAGCGGTCGGCCTCGGAGGTAATGTCTTCGTAGGAGTCAATCAGGAAGACGGCGTGGCCTTTGGCTTCCACCAGTTTGGTCAGGCAGGCGAAGAAGGCGTCGTTGATTTGAATCTCCGCCGCGCGGCGGGCCATTTCGCTGTCAGCCTGGATGTAGAACTGGTTGTCCTTGATGATGTCGCGCCCCGCCACGTCGCCGCCCACCTGCACCGAAGCCGCCTGGCCGGCGGCCACGTTGACCCCGCCGCCCTCGCCGCCGGTGGAGAGTTTGACGTTGACGCTGGTGAAGTTGTTGATGACGGCAGTCAGGGAGTTGAAGTACTCCGCGTCCATCTGGTCGCGCGCCAGGCGCACGAGCGAGAGGTAGTCGTGCGGGCGGCGGTCGCGGAAGTCCACGAGCATCGCCGGGACGCCGTTCTCCGCGCAGTGGTGACGCATCCGCTGGATGAGCCAGGTCTTGCCCATGTCGGCGGGCGCTTCGACCAGCATCACGCTCTTGGGCGTCTCGCCCGCCAGCATCTTCTGGAAGCCCAGGTATTGTTTTTCGCGGTTGACGAACCAGTCAACGTAGTCAGGCACGGAATTTTTTCGCCACGAATTGCGCGAATTCTCCCGAATTCTTTATTCGCGCCAATTCGTGTAATTCGTGGCAAATGTCTTTATGGCCGGATGACCAGCCCCAGAAACAGCAAGCTGGCGATCAGCGTCCCGACGAACACAATGGCCGGGGTGGGATTGTTCTGCTCGACCGACTCGTTGCGGATTTCTTCGAGCGTCTCAAAGCCGAGCAGCCGCATGGTGACGAGGATGAACCCTCCGGCGACGACGGCGATGATCGGCCCCCAGAAGGCGATCTGACTGAGGATGACGGGCAGGGACTGGACGAAGACCCCGTAGCCCGCGCGGTTGAGCAGGAACGCCAGCACCTGCCCGGCGACGAGGGTGACGACTAAAATGATGGCGCCTGTTCTCATGCTGTTTTTCATAATTTCCTCCGGTGTTTTGTCAACGGATTGAACGGATTGAACGGATGGTGATGGAGGCCAGAGCAATCTCTAATCTCCAATCTCCAATCCTCTAATTACCTCTTCCGCCCCGCCTCAATCGCCGCCTTGATCTGGTCGAGATGCTCCTGTGTGTGTGAGGCGCGCTGAAGCATACTGTGGCCGAGCCGCCAGTACGCGCCTTTGCGCGCCACGAACTCCGGCGGCAGGGCGGCCAGCGCGGCCACGACCTCGGCCTCGTCGCGCCTCAATTCGTCGAGCAAAGCCAGGATCGTCGGGTGGACGATGGTGATGGCGAGGAGGCGTTGGTAGACGTTGCCGCCCCAGCCGTCGTACCAGCCCTCGTGGCCGCCGAGCAAATCGGCGATCCAACGCTGGTTGTCGCGCTCGTCCACGATCAGGTGCGCCAGCACCTCCTTCGCGCTCCATTCGCCTGGCGCGGGGTGATGGGAGGCTGCCGGTTCGCTCACGCCCTCGAAACGCCGGGCGATCTCGGCGTTCATCTCGTCGTAGATTTTGCGCACGGCCTCGGCCAACTCTTTCGGCGTCGGCGGCACGTCGGGCAAGGGGCGGGGCGAAAGTTCCATCGTCGTCGTCATTTTCTCTTTGCCCCGATAGAAGACGACTTTCACTTTATCGCCCGCGCGGCGGTTCAGCAGGGCGCCGGGGAGCGAATTCAGGTCGGTGAGTGGTCGTCCGCCGAGGCTAACCAGCACGTCGCCCTTTTGCAGACCGGCGGTGTGCGCGCCCAGGCCCTCCACCGTGCCGCTCAGGCGGACGCCCTGTGTCACCGGCGCGCCAATTTGGGCGGCGACTTCGGCGTTAAACTCGTCTATGGCAATGCCCAGCATGGGGCGCAAAGTCAAGCGCAGGTCGTGGCCGGTCTCCAGCACCGACTGCAAATTTTCGAGCGCCGTCGGCCAGCCGCCCTCGATCTCTTGGATGCTCTTTGCCCACTTTTTGCCGGCGCCGATGCCGCTGTGCGTGAGCGTCACTTCTGTGCCGTCGTCCTTAGCCCTGAGTGCGGCCAGCACCCGCGTGGCCTCCGGCTCGCCCCGGCCATGCCAGGTGAACCCGACCTTTTTGCCCGGTTCGGCCGCGGTGTATTCACCCGACGAGTAGTAGCCACTGCTCCACCACATATACAGCCGCCCGCCCTTGCGCGGTTCGGCCTGCGCCGCCTCGCACAACCACTCACGCAGCGCAGTGGAATTGGTGAAGGCGCGATACACCGCAGTTGGCGAGGCTTTGATCATACGCTTGAATTTGAAAGATCGTGTGGTAGGCATAGGTGTCTTTTTGCCGCGAATTACGCGAATTAGCGCGAATCTTCAGTCCAATTACCAATTACTGCTTACTTCTTACTCCTTGCTACTTACCACCCTTCGCCGCCTCCATCGTCGTCCTGAACTGCTCCCCGTGCTCGTCCGGCAGGTGCGAAGGAACGACCTGCATCATCCAGAAGGCCACGCGGTTGTACATGTGCTTGCGGGCGACGAATTCGGGAGGCAGGGCGGCCAGCAGGCCGACGGTTTCCGCCTGGGCGTGCTTGAGCTCTTCCAGGAGCGCGGGGATGGTGGAGAAGCGCGCCACGATCTGGTCGAGGCGGATGGTCACGTTGGGGCGGAATTCCAGGCTGTCGGGCACGGCGTTGTCGTTGAGCATGTCCGCGACCCACGATTGCAGATCGCGCGCGTCGGCGACGAAGTGCGCCAGGAGTTCCTTGACGCTCCATTCGTTCGGCGCAGGGCGCTTGTCAGCTTCGGCCTCGCTCAGGCCTGCGAGCAGTTTGACGAAGGCCTCGTCCCGCTCGGCGTAAGTCTTGCGCGCGAGTTCGGCGAGGTCGGCGGCGGTCGCGGGCGGTGTGGGCTGTGGGCGCTTCGAGAGCTCCATCTTCACTGTCTTCTTCTCCCGGCCCCGATAGAAGACGACCGGGACGACTTCGCCCGCCGAACGGCCTTGCAAGGCGGCGACAAGGGAAGGGTAGTCGAACACCGGCTTGCCGCCGATTTTCACCAGCACGTCTTCTTTCTGGAGCCCGGCGGCGTGCGCACCCGTGCCTTCCGCGGTCCCGCCCAGTCGAAGGCCCTTT
>DAOTXG010000194.1:0-6727 GCA_034435515.1 Anaerolineales bacterium | reverse complement strand
CGTATGACCCCTGCCACGCGCTCTCGCCGACCCTCGAAGCGAAGCGGTCTCCGCGTCGGCCACCATCTAGGATATGTCACAGGCGGACATTAGTGGGGAGATTATAGGCCGGGCTGGGAATTAGGCAAGTCAAAAGGTTGGTAGTGAGTTTGCAAGACTCGAAGGATTTCTAAGGATAAGTGTCGGATAAACGGATAGCGTGAGGTAGATCCGTTTATCAGTTTCGTGTCCGTTGGCATCGACTACGGATGCGGATACAGCGCATTATGCTCCGGCGCTTCCGGCAGATAGAGCACGCAGGCCGGATAGCCCGGCTGCAATTGCGGGCCAGGGGGGTTGAGCGTGGTGACCTTCCCCTGATAATCACGCCCGCCGACGTTGTAGTGATAGGTGATGGTCCAGGGATGCCGCCCGTTGACGCGGACGTTGTAATTCTGCTCGACGGCGTCGAGCCGGCCGCGCGCCGCTGTGCCTTCTCGCAAGACGCGCAACGTCGTCTGGGCCGCGAGGTAACGCTTGCGGAGCATCGGCACGCTGAACGCCAGAAACGCTCCGCCAATAAGGGTGAAGGGCAGGCCCACGAAAGCAGTGACGATGCCGATGGTCAGCGGCACGCCCACCAGCGCGAAGATGCCGCCAATGAGGGCGAAAATGCCCGCCACGATGGTCAGGCCGTCGGCCAGGAGCAAACGCCAGATGTAGTTATCCGCAAATGGGCGCGGGGGCGGCGGCGGGGTGGGGAGGTCCGCTTCCGCTGGCGTGAACGCGGAGGCGCTCTCGACGCTGGGCGCAGTCTTGGCAGGCGGCGGCAGCGGCCCGCCGCAATTCTTGCAGTTGGGTTGAAAGGCGGCGTAACTGGTGCCGCACCAGGGGCAGGTAATCATGGCGGGCATATTTTATTTCTCTACTCGCTTTGGCGCAATCTATACTGGCCGCTGGCGCAACTCGCGCTTTTGATTCTCCCGACTTTTGCAGGATTATCGTAGGTCACGCTTTGAGCGTGACGACTTCTGACCGCGCAAACCGTCACGCTGCAAGCGTGACCTACGCGGTTTCCCGTTAAATCCGGTCGGGGTTATGATTTGCTTCTTGATCCAGTGTCAACGGATGGATAACGGATAAACGAATAGCGCATCCGTCAAATGGGTTTCACGCTATTGATTGACACAAGCCTCCTGAGCGGAGGCCCGGCGCACGACAAGCCGTCGCCCGTCGCACACGCGGTTTCCAAAACCGTGTCGGTCTGCCTGCGCACTGGCATATAGGTTCATTGCGCAGCGGCACGGGGGATGCTAGAATGAACCATGCAATGGGAGACCAAATGACTACGTTGAGCTTTCAGCAGATTTTGAAGGCCGCGCGCCAATTGCCCCGGTCATCGCAGGTGGAACTGGCTTCTACCCTGCTGCAAGAGACGCCGCTCGCAGAGGCTTCTGCCGAAATGTCCTCCCTGCAGCCCCTCATCGGCCTGACTGAGGCCGAACTGCACGCGCTGGCCGAGTCAGTGTTGGCTCCCCGCCACGCCCGGCGGCTCAAACAATTGTTGCGCCTCAACCGCGAGAAGAAACTGACGCGGGCGCTGAGAGCCGAACTCGACGCATTGCTTGAGGAAAGCGACCGGGTGGCCTTATTGAAGGCCAAAGCGAATTACACCTTGAGATTGCGCCTGGCCTAGCACGTGCCCCGCATTCCTGCCTCTCTGCGCCAAAAGGTCGTTGAGGCTGCCCGCGGGCGGTGCGCCTATTGCCGCAGCCCTGAGGAGTTGATGGGTGTCGCGTTCGAGGTAGATCACATCATCCCGCGCAGCGCGGCGGGCCGAACGCGGCTGGATAACCTGTGCCTGAGTTGCCCCACCTGCAACCGCTACAAGGCTAGTCGGCGATCCGCGCGTGACCCGGCCTCGGGCCGCCTGGTTCAACTGTTTCGCCCCAACCTCGATCAGTGGGCAGAGCATTTTGAGTGGAGTGCGGATGGGACGCAAATCGTTGGGCGCACTCCCTCCGGCCGTGCTACGGTGGAAGCTTTGCACTTCAACCGTCCGGCCATGAGCGCCCTGCGGCAATATTGGCGCGCTACTGACGTCCGATTGGAATAAGAATCTGTTCCCAATCGTTCGATTCGCAGTGAAAAGCATAAACTTAAAAGGACGACCTCCATGACCAACTACATTGCGATTGACCAGTACATTACAGAGCACCTCGACGAATCAATTGCCGAACTCTCGCGCCTGTGCGCCCAGCCGAGCATCTCGGCGCAGGGGGTGGGCATCAAAGAGTGCGCCGAACTCGTGGCCGAGATGCTCCGCCGCCGGGGCTTCAAGGTGGAAGTCATCGCTACCCAGGGCCACCCGATTGTGTACGGCGAGACCGAGGGGACGAGCGACAAGACCTTGCTCTTTTACAACCACTACGACGTCCAGCCGCCGGAGCCGCTGGAGTTGTGGGACTCGCCGCCCTTCCAGCCGACGCTGCGCGACGGCAAACTGTACGCGCGCGGCGTGAGCGACGACAAGGGCCACATCCAGTGCCGCCTCTCCGCGCTCGACGCGGTCAGGGCCGTGACCGGCGCCTACCCCTGCCGCATCAAGTTCGTGATCGAGGGCGAGGAGGAGACGAGCAGCGTCAACATCGAGGCCTTCGTGCGCGACAACGCCGAAAAACTCAGGGCTGACCTGTGCGTGTGGGAGTTCGGCGGCGTCAACCACGAAGGCGCGCCCATGCAATTCCTCGGCCTGCGCGGGATTTGCTACGTCGAACTCAGCGTGCAAACCGGCACGCTCGACGCCCACTCCGGCCTCGGCGGCTCGATCTTCCCCAACGCGGCCTGGCGGCTGGTATGGGCGCTCAACACACTCAAAGACTCGCAGGAGCGCATCCGCATCCCCGGCTTCTACGACGCGGTCAAACCCAACGGCCCGCGCGTGATGGAGTTGATTGACGCGCTGCCGGACGATTCGCAGGACATGCTCCAACGCTACGGCCTCAAGGGGTTTCCCAAGGGCATGACTGGCGGCCCGGCGCTCCGGGCCGAGGAAGTGCTCGTCCCCACCTGTACTATTTGCGGCCTGACCTCCGGCTACCAAGGCCCCGGCTCGAAGACCGTCCTGCCCGCGCGGGCCAGCGCCAAAGTGGATTTCCGCCTCGTCCCCGACCAGGACCCGGAAGACATCCTCGCCAAACTGCGCAGGCATCTTGACGCCGAAGGCTTCCGCGATGTCGAGATCGCCGACCTGGGCGGCGAAAAGCCCGCGCGCACCGACCCCGACCATCCTTTGGTGAAACTGGCGCTGGAAGCCGGGCGCGAAGCCTATGGCCGGGAGATGCTCGTCGTGCCCACGGTGGGCGGCTCCGGCCCCAACGCGGTCTTCGTCGAGGCGCTCGACGTGCCCATCGTCACGGCGGGCGTAGGCTACCCCGGCTCGCAGGCGCACGCGCCCAACGAAAACATGGTCATCCAGAACTTCGTGGACGGCGTCAAGCACACCGCGCGCCTGATCGCCAGGTTCGGGCAGGGCAAATAAGCGGGAACGCTGATGACGCTGAGAGGCGCTGATTTTAGCTGATAACAACGAAAAAATCAGCGGACATCACCCCAATCAACGCAATCAGCGTTCCTCCCCACCGATGTCAGGCTTGAAAATCCAGGCCGCGCTCATCACTGCCGTCAATCAACCCATCCGGGTCGAAACGCTCGAACTTGCTCCCCCGCAGGCCGGCGAAGTGCTGGTGCGCCTCGCCGCCTGCGGCGTATGCCACAGCGACTATCACCTCGTCACGGGCGCGACCAAGCACCCACTGCCAGTTGTGCCGGGACACGAGGGCGCGGGCGTGGTCGAGGCCGTGGGGGAGGGTGTGACGCGCCTCGAAATTGGCGATCACGTCGCGCTCAACTGGGCGCCCTACTGCGGCCGCTGCTTCTACTGCCTGCGCGGCAAGCCGAACCTGTGCGAGGCGTTCATCGGCCCGGTGTGGAACGGCGTGATGCTCGACGGCACCTCGCGGCTCACCTGGAACGGGCAGACGGTCTATCACTACTCGGCCCTCGCAGCATTTGCCGAATACACAGTCGTGCCTGAGCCGTGTTGCGTGCCGATCCGCAGAGACGTCCCACTGACTGTCGCGGCGCTGGTCGGGTGCGCGGTGACGACGGGCGTGGGCGCGGCGCTGTACACCGCGCAGGTGCAGGCAGGAGACAGAGTCGCGGTCTTCGGGTGCGGCGGTGTGGGTCTGAGCATCGTCATGGGCGCGGCGCTCGCCGGGGCGCAGCAGATCATCGCCGTGGACCGCTCGGCCAAAAAACTGGAGATGGCAAAAAACTTCGGGGCCACCGACGCGGTGAATGCCGCCGAAGAGGAGGCTGTCGCCGCCATCCGCAAACTGACGGAGGGGCGGGGGGCGGAGGTCACCTTCGAGGCCGTGGGCCTGCCTCAATTGCAGGTGGAGTGTGTCGAGGCCGCGCGGCCCGGGGGCAAGGCGGTGCTCGTCGGCCTGTCCGCGATGGGGTCGGTCACGCCGCTGTCGGGCGCGGCGCTGGCGCGGCAGGAAAAAGCCGTGCTGGGTTCGTACTACGGCTCCGCCAATACCGCGCGGGACTTCCCCTTCCTCCTGGATTTATACGTGGCCGGGAAACTGAATCTCGACGCGCTCGTCTCGCAGACGTACCACTTGCGGCAAATCAACCCGGCTTTTGAAGCGATGTTGAGCGGCGAGACCGCGCGGGGGGTGGTGGTGTTTGGCCCGGCTTGCGCGGGATGACTAAAAGAGTACAATGTAAGTCAGATTTGAAGGGGACAGTCTGGTATGTGTGTGGCGTCCTGCCGCGGAGAGGCGCGCTAGAGGATTGCCACGAAGGCCCGGGCCTTCCGCTCCCAAGGAGGAGTAGACTATGAAGACATACACCAAGCCGACCCTTAAGAAGCACGCTTCCCTCAAGCAAGTCACCTTCAGCAGCCACTAATTCCCGGCGGCTGCCGACCTCACGCGCCGCCCCTCGGGTGGGCGGCGCGCGCGAGCACAGCCCGAGTTCGCTTGAGCAAGATTTGATCTCCCTCTACCTCTGGCGCGCCTCTCCGCCGCAGGACCCCGGGCCGGCAGTCGGCCCGGGCTTGTTTAACTATGCCCTCCGCCGAACACCTTCTCGCCGCGCTCCGCGCCGACGCCGCGCCTGACAAATGGTTCGCGCGCCTGAAGGGCGTGGACTACGACGATCTCTTCGTCACCGCGCTGGCTCTCGGCCTCGCCCCGCTCCTGCATCATCGCCTGGAGTCTTGGGGCCGGACTCTTTCCGACCCTAAAGCGCAGGCCAAACTCGCCTTTGCCCGCCGCGCCGAAGAGGCCCGCCAGGCCGCGCTGCGCGTCCAACTGGGCGAGGTGCTCGTGCGCCTCCCGTCGCCGCCCATCGTTCTCAAGGGCGCATACCTCGCCGAAAAGGTCTATCCGGCGCCCGGCCTGCGCCCGATGAACGACATTGACCTGCTCTTTCGCCCCGCCGATCTGCCCGCCGCCGCCGAAGCCCTACGCGCTCTGGGATACGAGTCCAAAGAAAAATCTGCCGATTTCGGCCCCGGCATCACCAAACACCTCAGCACCTTCAAACGGCCTGTCGAGACGCCCCGTCAGGCGGAGACGACACACGGGGGAGAGACGACCCACCGGGCCGAGACGACCCACCGGGCCGTCTCTACGCCGAATCCCTATGTTTCAGGAGTGGGGGAGCGGATGATCGAGCCGCATCGCTCGCTCGAGGAGTCCTGGTTCGGCCTCAAGTGTGACCTGACGCCAGGGATGTGGGAGCGGAGCGTGGAGATCGAGATCGCGGGCCAGCGGGCGCGCGCCTTGTCCCCCGAAGACAATCTGCTGCACCTGTGCGTGCATCTCACTTTCCACCTGATTATGGGGTCGCCCTCGTTTGTGCAGCTGGCCGATCTGTCCGTCTTTCTCAGCCGGATTGAAGTGCATTGGCCCGACTTTCTTTCTCGCGCCGAATCGCTGCGCGCGGCCGGCTACTGTTACGCGGCCCTGCGGCTGGCTCACCGGACCCTCGCCATAGCGTTACCCCCGGACATATTGCCCGCTCTCGCAGGGGCCTCGGCCCCGAACGTCCGCGCCGCCGCCGAGACCCTCTCGCTCTCCGACGTGCTGCGCCGCACCCAACGCCCGCCGCTCCGCACCCTCCCTCAGAGAATCAAACGCGGCTTCGAGGATCGTCTCGAAACCGCGCGCTGGGCGCACTCTTTCGGCGAATGGCGCCGCATCTGGGGCACGCTATTCGATTTCACGCGCACTGACACCTGGCAGGTCGTGAAATCCCAAATCCCAAGGCCCAAATCCCAAGAGAAGATATAGAGCCTGCGGTGGTTCGCGGGATACGCAATACGCAATACGGATTACGTCTTTGGGATTTGGATTTTGGGATTTGGGATTTTTCAAAACTTTCCCGCCGCCCGCGCCTTAGCCAGCACCTGCTCGGCAGCTTTCATCAGCGGCGCATCCACCATCCGCCCGTCCAGCGCAAACGCGCCGCGCCCCGCTTCTTGATGCGCCTGAAAGGCCTCGACCAGCCGCCGCGCCTGGGCGATGGCTTCGTCGCTCGGGGTGAAGGCGGTCTGGATCGGCTCGATTTGATTCGGGTGGATGGCCTGCTTGCCGGCATAACCCATTTGCGCGCCCTGCTGGCATTCACGGACAAGCCCGGCGTCGTCGTTGTAGTCCAGGTATACCATGTCAAT
>DAOTXG010000193.1:0-26696 GCA_034435515.1 Anaerolineales bacterium | reverse complement strand
ACTGCACTTTACCCCAGCCTCGCCCGACCCTATATGGGCGCAGACATCCGCCCTCGTCACGTCTGCTTCCCCTGTACCAACACGCGTGCTGCCGTGGGACATCAAACTCTGGCAGCAAAATCTGGGTATGGATGTTGGATTAGCCACCACATCTGGCTATGACCCCCTGCTCCTTGCAGACTATCAGGCTTTCGTGGACTCCGTCCCCGACCCGCGCGCGACAACGTTCGACCTGTTGAACGCCGAATACCTCCTCATCCCCGCCGACCAGGAACAATGGCGCAATGAACCCAGCCTGGCCTACCTGGGGCCGGCCGGGGATTTCGCACTCTATCGGCGCAAGGCCGCCCTGCCTCGCGCCTGGATTGTCCCGACGACACAAGTGATGCCGGCTTTGCAGGACACGATCAACGCCATCCACGCGCCGGGCTTCGAGCCTCGCGCAGTCGCCTTTGTAACCGACCCGCTTCGCGCCGGCTGCCCCGCCGGGACAGGCGGAGAGGCTCAAATCACGCACTTTGAACCAGGTGTGGTCGTCGTCTCCACCAACGGCAGTGGGCTGCTTATCCTCGGCGAGGTCTGGTACCCGGGCTGGCAGGCGACCCTCGACAATCAGCCGGTCAAGCTTATAAAAGCCAACGGCGTGCTGCGCGGCGTCTGCCTGCCCGAAGGACAGCATCGTGTTTCGTTCTATTTCGACCCGCCGCTCGTCAAGTGGGGAGTCGGCTTGACCGGGATGACGATTATCCTGCTGGCCGGCTGTCTCGTGTTTTGGAAAGAGCGGGCGGACGGAGAGGCCTCCCCATGAAATACGCGACCACCGTGAACGGCAAAACCTATGTCATCGAAATCAACGACGACCAGCGCGTCTTCGTAGACGGCGTCGAATACGCCGTGGATTTCGAGACGGTCAGCGGGCAGCCGGTCTACTCGCTGCTGATTGACGGCCGGTCGTACGAGGCTTACGTGCAGCCGACCGACGAGGGCTGGCAGGTGCTCCTGCACGGCGACCTGTACACCGTGAATGTCGAGGACGAGCGCGAGAAGCGGCTGCGTGCTGCAGCGGGCGGCGTCATCGGGCCGGCCTCAGGCGAGTTTCACCTCAAGGCCCCGATGCCCGGCCTGATCGTCGCCATCCCGGTGACCGAGGGTCAAACCGTGAAGAAGGGCGACAACCTCGTCATCCTCGAATCCATGAAGATGCAGAACGAGCTCAAATGCCCGCGCGATGGCGCCGTCACGCGCATCAAAGTGAAACCCGGCGACAGCGTCGAGCAGAACCAGGTGCTGGTGACGGTGGCGTGAAATATCCGCCAGAGCAACTCCATAAAATTTGACAAATTTATGGAGTCTGATATGCTCGTTTTATGTTTCGTCGCGCCTACGAACCTTTAGACCCTTATCTTCAACCCAACAAAGTCCTTGTTATCTACGGTCCACGCCGGGTTGGGAAAACGACTTTACTGCACCGTTTTCTGGATGGCACGCCTCTCAAATACAAACTTGACTCCGGCGACAATCTCCGCACCCAGCAAATCTTAAGCTCGCAAGACTTCGCCCAAATCCTTCCTTATGTAGAAGGCTATGATTTGCTGGCCATTGACGAAGCGCAGAACATCCCGAACATTGGCCTGGGGCTGAAAATCATCGTGGACCAGGTTCCGGGGATTCGTGTCATCGCCACCGGCTCGTCGTCGTTTGAACTGGCCGGACAGGTCGGCGAGCCCCTCACCGGCCGGAAACGCACGCTCATCCTTTATCCGCTGGCGCAGGCCGAGTTGCTGCCCTCGTTCAACCGTTTCGAACTGCGCGAAAGATTGCCGGAGTTCCTGGTGTTTGGGGCGTATCCCGAAGTCCTGCTGGTCCCGACCCGCGCCGCAAAAATCGAAACCATCGTCGAAATTGCCAACGCCTATTTGCTCAAGGACATCCTGGCTTTCGACCGGGTGAAAAGCTCGCGTCTGCTGCTCGACCTGCTCAAACTGCTGGCGTTTCAGGTGGGCCAGGAAATTTCGCTGAACGAGATTGCCACCCAAATCGGCGTGGACGTGAAGACGACGCAACGCTACCTGGATTTGCTGGAAAAAGCCTTTGTGCTCGTGCGCCTCGGCGGTTTCAGCCGCAACCTGCGCCAGGAGGTCACCCGCAAGGCCAAATACTACTTTCTAGACAACGGCATCCGCAACGCCCTCATTGCGCAATTCAACGCGCTCGACCAGCGCAATGACGTCGGCCCACTCTGGGAAAATTTCATTTTCACGGAACGACTCAAACGACGACAGTACGGCGGGCTGTATGCCAATATGTATTTCTGGCGCACTTACGACCAGCAGGAAATTGATTTAGTCGAGGAGCGCGATGGGCGGCTGTTTGGCTTCGAAGCCAAATGGTCGTTCAAACAATCGGTCTCCGCCCCGCGCCGCTGGGCGAGCGCCTACCCGGAGGCCGAGTTTAAGGTGATTCATCCGGACAATTACCTGGAATTTATCCTGCCAGAGACTTAATCCGCCCATCTTGCAAATCCGTGTCTCCTCCTCACAGTTCCTTCAGTTCCCCCCAGTTCCCTGAGTTCCCGTATAATTCAAGCCGATGACCAACCTCGACGCCCGCAAAAAACAGTGGGAAGACCAAACCCTCTCTCCGGCTCTCCGCAAAAACCCGGAGCGCCGCGAGCGCTTTGAAACCGCCTCTGGAATTCCCCTCGAACGCCTCTACCTCCCCGAAGACCCTGATCCCGACTATCTCGACCAACTCGGCTTCCCCGGCGAATACCCGTTCACGCGCGGCCTCCAGCCGACGATGTATCGCGGGCGGTTGTGGACGATGCGGCAATACGCAGGCTACGCCACCGCCGAAGAATCCAACCGGCGCTACAAGTTCCTGCTCAGCCAGGGGCAGACCGGCCTCTCGGTCGCCTTTGACCTCCCCACGCAGATCGGCTACGACGCCGACGACCCGATGGCCCTGGGGGAAGTCGGCAAGGTCGGCGTGTCCATCTCCTCCATCGAGGACATGGCGCGACTCTTCGACGGTATCCCGCTCGACAAAGTCAGCACGAGCATGACGATCAACGCGCCCGCCGCCATCCTGCTCGCGCTCTACATCGCCGTCGCCCGGCGGCAGGGGGTCAGCCCCAAACAGCTGCGCGGCACAGTGCAAAATGATATTCTCAAGGAATATATCGCTCGGGGCACTTACATCTTCCCGCCCGCCCCGTCCATGCGCCTCATCACCGACCTGTTCCGCTATTGCAAGGACGAAGTCCCACAGTGGAACACGATCTCCATCTCCGGCTATCACATCCGCGAAGCCGGCAGCACCGCCGTGCAGGAAGTCGCTTTCACCCTCGCCGACGGCATCGCCTACGTGCAGGCGGCGATGGACGCGGGCCTCGACGTGGACGACTTCGCCGCGCAGCTCTCGTTCTTCTTCAACGCGCACAACCATTTTCTGGAAGAGGTCGCCAAGTTCCGCGCCGCGCGCCGCCTGTGGGCCAGGCTCATGCGCGAGCGGTTCCGCGCCCGCGACCCGCGCTCGTGGATGCTCCGCTTCCACGCGCAAACGGGCGGCGCCACGCTCACCGCGCAACAGCCGGAAAACAACGTCGTGCGCGTCACCCTGCAGGCCCTGGCCGCCATCCTCGGCGGCGCGCAATCGCTCCACACCAACAGCCTGGACGAGGCCCTGGCCCTGCCGACCGAGAGCGCCGTCCGCATCGCCCTTCGCACCCAGCAGATCATCGCGCACGAGTCGGGCGTGGCCGACACCGTTGACTCGCTCGCCGGCTCTTACGTGATCGAACGCCTGACCGACGAAATTGAGCGCCGCGCCCTCGAGTACATCCGCCAGATAGACGAGCTGGGCGGCGCGCTCAAAGCCATCGAAACCGGCTACATCCAGAACGAAATCCAGGAGGCAGCCTACCGCTATCAGCAGGCGGTCGAGCGCAAAGAGCAAATTATCGTCGGAGTGAATGACTTCCGGGTGGACGCGCCGACGACCGTCGAGCGTCTGCGGGTTGACCCCGCAATTGAGCCGCAGGCGCGCGCCCGGCTGGCCGCGCTCCGGGCCGCGCGTGATTCCGCCAAAGTCGCGGCCCCACTGTCCCGGCTGGAATCGGCGGCCAGAGGCGCCGACAATCTCCTGCCGCTCTTCGTCGAGTGTGTGGAGAACTTCGCGACCGTCGGGGAAATTTGCCGGACGCTCAGAAGCGTCTGGGGCGAATACCGCCCAACGGTCTAGCCGATGGCTTATGGCAGATCGCAAGCATCACACGCTGCCTGCCAGTGACTATCTGCTATCCGCCATCGGCTATCGGCCATCCGCCATGATCAAACGCATTGACCACATCGCCATCGTCGTCGAAGACATTGAGAAAGCCCTCGGGTTCTGGCGCGACGCGCTGGGGCTGGACCTGACGCACGTCGAGGATGTTCCCGAGCAACAGGCCGCCGTCGCCTTCCTCCCCACTGGCGAGGGTGAAGTCGAACTCGTCAAGCCCACCGCCGAGACCTCGGGCGTGGCGCGTTATCTGGCCCGGCGCGGGCCAGGCCTGCACCACATCTGTTTTGAAGTGGACGACATCCGCGCCACGCTGGCCGCGTTGAAGGCCAAAGGGGTCCGCCTGATCGACGAGACGCCGACCATCGGCACCGGCGGCAAAAAGATCGCCTTCGTTCATCCCGAAAGCACGCACGGCGTGCTGGTCGAGCTCTACGAACTCACGCCGCAGGAGCACGAACGCCGGCTGGAGCGGCAAAGGGGTTTGGCCGACCGCGTCCTGCGCGAGGGGCAGGTGATGACCGCCGCCGTGATGGGCTTCCTGAACACGCTGGTGTGGGGCGACGCCGACGCCCAAGCCGAAGCGGCGCCCGCCGAGCGCCCTAACGGTTACTAACTAACTATTACCCATTTCCCCTTGGGCCTTGACAAAACAGGTGTATAATACGGTCACTCAAGCGGCGTTTACGTTTCTGCACGTCCACCTATTGATACCCTGATTAAGGAAAGGACCTTTCTACGATGCTTACTTTCAAAGACAACAAGGGCCAGGGCCTCGTCGAGTACGCCCTGATCCTCGTGCTGGTCGCCGTCGTCGTGATCGTGATCCTGGCCTTGCTCGGCCCGGTGATCGGCAACGTGTTCAGCAACATCGTCGGCAACATCTAGCCCGCTGCCCAACCCCTTTTAGACCGCTTGAGTGCAACGGCCTCCCTTTCGGGAGGCCGTTTGATTTCCCCGCTCACTGGCGCACTTCGGGCAACAGGCGCTCCAGGGCGCAGACCAACCGGTCGGCGTCGCCGCGCGTGTTATAACCTTGAATGGAAACGCGCAGGAGCGGCCGGTCGTTCCAGGTGATGAGCGGAACTTCGATGCGGTGCTCGTCGTACAGCCGGCGCTGGAGGGTTTCCGCGTCGCACAGCGGCAAGAACGCCGAAAACATTTGCGCGAACGCCCCGTCTGGGCCAATCGCCGGGAGGCCGGTGAGCGCCGCCAGGCGCGCGCGGGTTTCCACGGCCAGGGCGTGGCAAGCCGCGCGCACCTCGTCCCAGCCGTGCGTGGCGTAAAAATCCAGCGCGGCCGGGAGCGCGAGGTAGGCGGCCGGGTCGCGCGTCCCCTGCCATTCCTGCTCGTCCACGAAGCGCGAGGGGCCGGGCGCGTCGCTCTGCCAGCCCCAACTCACCACCAGCGGCTCGACCAGCGCCTGGCGCTCCGGCCGCGCGTACAAGAACGCCGCCCCTTTCGGCGCGCACAGCCACTTGTGGCCATTGCTCGTGTAAAAGTCCGCGCCGAGGTCGTCGAGGTCGAGCGGTAATTGCCCGACTGCGTGCGCGCCGTCAATCACCGTGAGGATCCCCGCCTCCCGCGCGCGGCGGCAAATCTCGCGGACCGGAAAGATCAGCGCCGTGGGCGAGGTGATGTGGCTCAGGAGGATGACGCGCGTCCGGGGCGTCACGCCCGCCCAAAATAGCTCCACAAACTCTTCTTCGGTCGGGAACGGGAGCGGGATGGGCTGACTCCGGTACGCCGCTCCCGACTTCTGGCACACGAAGCGCCAGGCGCGGTCAATCGCGCCGTACTCGTGATCGGTCGTCAGGATTTCGTCCCCCGCGCCCAGGCGCAGGCTGCGCGCCACGATATTAATCCCGACGGTGGCGTTGGAGACATAGACAAGGTTGTCCCCGGCCGTGTGGAGGTACGCGGCCAGCCGCTCGCGCGCCGCTCGCATGAGCGCCGCAAAGCGCCGCCCCAAAAATTCCACCGGTTGGCGCTCCAACTCGAGCTGCCAGCGCTGATATTCCGCGAACACCGGTTTGGGGCACGCGCCGAAGGCGCCGTGATTCAGAAAGACGACTTCGGGGTCGAGCAGGAATTCTTCCCGTAGAGTTTCAGGCTCGTGCACACGGCCCTCCCCGAGGACACACAAAACCGGGGCCGCACGGTCTCGGCCCCGGTTGGCGGGCTTCGGTTCGTCAAAGGTTGGGTCCGCTTTTACTTGACGAGGTAAGGCATCACAAACGACAGTCCCACCAGCGCCAGGATGAAACTGACGGCCAGGATACCAATGCGGGTCAGGTCCTTCTTGATGTGAGTATAGTCAAAATTGACCGTTTCGACGCGGGCCGGGCGCGCGGCGATCACCTTTTCCTCGCCGCCGGCCGCCGCACTCGGGCCGACCATCATCGGCACATTCGGGCGGCGGAGTTTCCTGGCTTTCTTGATCTTGCTCATCGAGAGTTCCTTTCCATGAATGAGGGTCTGCTCACTGCGTTTTCAAGTCGGCAAAGACCACGATCCGCTGTGTATCTATCAGATAAGGATAACACGAAATCAGCGTAAGGGAAGGGTAGGGGGTCGGGTCCATCACGCTGACCTCCGTCGGCTCGACAATGCGCTGGCCGGTGATGATGTAGGTGAAGACCTGGCTGGCGGTATACACCTGCGCTTCGTCGCCTGGCTGAAGCCGGTCGAGGTGTCGGAAGATCTCGCCGTAGATGTCGTTGTGCGCCGAGAGGACGAGGTTGCCGACCTGGCCGGGGTCGGGTGTGCCGAGGTGCTGCGCCACGCCCTTTTTCAACTGCTCCCAGCCGTCGCCCTGTGCGATTGGCGCATCCACGTTGATGGCCGGGATGACGAGGCGGAGGGCCTGCGTCGGCCCCTGCGTGGGGATCACCGGCTGCGGCAGCGATTGCAGCAGGGGCCGCAGGCTGGCCGGGATTTCGGCGTCATTGGGCTGGGCGCCGCCAGGCGAGGTCGGCGGCGTGTGCCCGGAGGGCAGCACCAGGGCCGTGATCAACGGCGTGGGGGTAAGAGTCGGCGCGCTTTGCGCAATCGCCTGCGCCACTTCCCGATTCAACTGGGCCAGGATGTTCGAGCCGTTGTACAGGACGTAGATCAGGCCGACGACTGCGCCAACCTCGACGAGGAGCAAAAAGACGTCGAACAACCGGCGAACGAGACTGCGCGGCGCGGAAGCGCCCGGGCCAGTCCCGTCCAGGCGGGCGTCGGGCGTTTCGCCGACCGGCACGCGGACGGCGCGGCCCGTCCGCCGGTATTTGGCCAGGCGCGCCTCCCGCGCGGCCCGCCTCTTCTCGGCCAGCACGCGTTCCAGTTCGTTAATTGAGAGGTCGTCAACCGAACGGCGGTCTTTCATCAGTCTTCAAAGCCCTTTACTGTTCCCACTTCGTGAACGCTTCCAGCGCGCGCATTTCGGTCTCGTTCAAGCGCAACCCGACCGCGCCCAGGCTGTCGTGCAGGTGCTCCAACGTGTTCACGCCGATGATCGGGGCGACGACGAGGTCCTGGGTCAGCAGCCAGCCCAACGCCATCTGCGCCGGGGATTTGCCGCGCGCCCGGCCCAGTTCTTCCAGTTTGTCGAGCAGGTCAAAGTTCCGGTCGCTCAACAGTTTTTGCACGCTGCCCAGGCGCTTGCTTTCGGGCAGCGGCTGGCCGCGCCGGTATTTGCCGGTCAGGAAGCCGCGCCCCAGCGGGCTGTAGGGCAGGATGGCCAGGCCCAGTTTCTTCACGGCCGGCAGGACGTGCTTTTCAAATTCCTCGCGCTCGACCAGCGACCAGTGCGGCTGAATCGAGACAAATTCACTTAAACCGGCGTGCCGCGCGGCCAGCACCGCTTCCATCAACTGCCAGCCGTTGTAGTTCGAACAGCCGACGTAGCGCACCTTGCCCTGCCGCACCAGGTCGTCGAGCGCGCGCAGCGTCTCCTTGACCGGCGTACTGTCGTCCGGCCAGTGCGGCTGATACAGGTCAATGTAGTCCGTCTGCAAGCGGCGCAGCGAGTCCTCGACCGCCAGCACGATGTGCGCCCGGCTCAAGCCTTCGCCATTTGGCCCGTCCCACATACGCCCGCGCACTTTAGTCGCCAGCACGATGTTCCGGCGGTGGCCCCGGCGCTTGAGCCACGCGCCGATGATCGTCTCGGCCTCGCCGCCTTTCAACCCCTCGGCCCAGCGCGAGTAGATGTTGGCCGTGTCAACGAAATTGCCCCCGGCGTCGTGAAAGGCGTCGAGAATCCGGTACGACGTGGCCTCGTCTGTCGTCCACTTGAACTGCATCGAGCCGAGGCAGATTTCGGAAACCTGCAAGCCGGTACTGCCGAGGTAACGGTAGAGCATCAGACATCCTCCTTTGCCGTCTCAAAGGTCGTCAGATTGGCGTGGGAGCGGCTTATAGCCGCGACGGTCGCGGTTGTCCGCTTCGCGCCGCTCCCACGCCCAAGGCTGGCGTGCGCACGCGCGCCGCGGCCAACCTCACTTCTCGCCAATGGCGAACACCTCGCGCTCGAAGAAATAGCGGAACGGCGGCAGCTCGAACAGCAAGAAGCGGGCCGCCGCGAACAGGGAGTTTTCCCGGCGATGCTGTGGGGGCGAATCGAGCCAGGCTTTCACGCGGCGGAAGCCGAGGCGGCGCAGGGTCCGCCACAGGCTCCACTGGCTCTGCTCGTTGACGTGCACCTCCACGTTGGCGGCGACGTTCAAGGCGCGCGGGTTCTTTGGATACCTGGCCCCCTCGCCCAGGAGCGTGCGCACGAATCGCACGACCGGATAAGCGTAGCGGTCGTACCAGACATTCGGCGCCGTATGCACGATAATTGCGCCGCCCGGCTTCAACACACGCCGGATCTCGGTCAGGCAGCGGTCTAGTTCCCACGGGTAAAGATGCTCGACTACGTCGAAGATGAGCACGCGGTCGAAGTGATCGGTCGGAAACGGCAGGCGCTTGGCGTCGGCCTGCGCCACGCCGGTTTTGCCCGACGCCTCGCGCGCGCCGGCCAGCGCCTGGCTCGCCAGGTCAATCGCCGCCGGCGCATAATCAATGCCATACGCCTCCGCCCCCAGCTGCGCGCAGCGCCGCAGAATCTCGCCGCGCCCGCAGCCTACGTCGAGCACTTTCATCCCCGGCGTCACCGCCGCCAGCGCCAACGCCGCGCTCAACCGGCGCGAGAGCCGCTCACCCTGCGTCTCCGCAAATTCCTCGTACCCCTCGCAGGCGTGGAGGAAATACTCTTCGGTATACAGGTCGGGCGGAAGAGAGGGATGGTCAGGCATAGACACGGTGGACGATTATTATAATCCAAGCCTCCTGCGGACCAGGTCAACGGCCAGGCGCGCTTCGACGATGTTCAAGCGCGCGGCCAGCCACAAGTAGGCGACGACGCCGACGGCCCCCGGCAGGACGACGGCGAACAGGCGATGGGCGAACTCCACCGGGCTAGCCAGCACCCCCAGCAGAGTGACCCAGGTCAGCGCGCCCATGACGAGCGAAGCCAGTCCGGCCCGGGCGCAGGTGGTCCACACGCCCGGGTCGTCGAACCCGCCCAGCCGCCGCCGGAACAGCGCCAGCATCACCAGCGCGTGCGCCGCGAGCTGCGCGTCGTTGGCGAACACCAGGTCCAGCAGCGTCAGGGGGCGCAGCCCGGAAATGGCCAGGGCGATGAACAGGTAAAGCCCCACGCCAGCCATACCGACCAGCGCCGGGGTGAGCGTGTCCTTGCGGGCGTAGAAGGCGAAGATCAGCGGCTGGTCAATCGCCGCAAAGAACACGCCGATCATCTGCACCCGCAGAACCAGGCTCACAATCTCGGTGTCGCGCGCGGTGAACGTGCCGTGTTCGTACAGCAGGGCGTTGATGGGTTGAGCAAGTAGCATCATCCCCACCACCGCCGGCAGGATGAGCGCCATCACCAGTTTCAAGCCCTGCGCCAGCGTGGCCTTGAATTCCGTTTCCGACGTCACCGCCTTTTGCGCCAGCGTGGGCAGGATGGCGACCGAGACGGCGGTGACGACCAGGCCGAGCGGGAACTGCATCAGGCTGGTGGCGTAGTCGTTCCAGGCGATGCTCTGCTCGCCCGTCGCCGCGATCAACTTGGCGCTGATGAGCACCGCCAGATTACTAATGACTAATCCCAGGATAATCGGCAGGTACAACTGCGCGATTTGCCTTAACCCCGCGTGCCGCCAATCCAGCCTCAGGCGCAACCGCACGCCGCGCAGGCCGGGGAGCTGCACCACGACTTGCAGCGCCGAGCCGATCAGCAGGCCGACGGCGAGGCTCATCACGTTCAGGCGGTCGTGCAGGGCCAGCGCGCCGAAGACGATGCCGAGGTTGAACAGCGCGGCGGTGAAGGTGGGCAGGGTGAAACGCTTGAGCGCGTAGAGCAGCCCGGTGAGCACCGCCGAGAGGCTGAGAAAGAACAGGCTGAAGACCAGCACGCGCAGCAGGCGCACGAACAGGGCCTGCAGTTCGGGCGAGTAAGCGGGCGCCATGAACCGGGCGATGGCCGGGGCGGCGGCCTGAATCAGCAGGACGAACGCCGCCATGACGAGGGTGATGAGCGTGAGCAGCGCGCCGGCCAGCCGCCACAGGTCTTCGCGCTTCTCGCGGGCCAGGTATTCGCCGAAGACCGGCACCAGCGCGCTGCTCACCATTCCGCCGATGAGCAGGTCGTACACCGTCACCGGGACGATGACGGCCAGTTCGTACGCGCTGACCGCGCCGGTCGCGCCGAAGTAATGGCTCTTCACCGTGTCGCGCACCAGCCCCAGCACGCGCGAGGCGACGTTGCCCAGCGCGATAATCGAGGCGCTGCGCGCCAGGCCGCGCGTTTCTTCGGCCAGAGGCGTTTCGGCGATGAGGGATTCAGTCATAAAGGGTAACTGCTTAGACCGAGTGATGGGGAACGCTGATTCCGCTGACAGGCGCTGATTCGCGCTGATTCTTTTGGGATCTGCGGGCGCCAGCGCGCTTTGCGTCTACAAAATCTTCGTTCTGATTTTTGCTCTCCAAGCAATCACAAAATAAAACGTGAAGCCTGAAACATCTTCACGCATCACGCTTCACTCATTCGCATTGTACCGCGAGAGACAGAGCCTGCCAACCAGCGATGCGTGCGGTGCGCATTCAAAGGTTGCCAGGGAATGGCGTGGGAGCGGCTTGTAGTCCCCTTACGGGGATCTTCGACCGCGATGGTCGCAGTTGCCAACCGCTCTCGCTGAATAGGTTTGAGTGCACACCGCGTATGTTGTAATTCCGTTTGCCGCCCCTTTCGCGCAAAAACTGCGCTCGTGATACATTAGGCATATCGCTTTATCGCTTTTTACGGAATACGCAATACGGAATACGCCGTTTGGAGGTCCTCATGAAAATCACCTTCTCCGACCGCCTGCGCTATGCCTTTGACAATCTCATGGCGAAAGGCCCCATCGCCCTGCTCGGCGGCCTGTTCGTCGCCTCGGCCATTCTCATCTTCCTCGTCGCGGTGCTCGTCGCCGTCACCGGCACCGCGCCGGACGCCGAGGGGGGCGCTCAACCCGGAGTCCTGGAATTGGCGTGGATGGGCCTGCTGCGCACGCTCGACACCGGGACGATGGGCGGCGACGCCGGGCACCCCTTCTTCCTGTTCATGATGCTCGTCGTCACCCTCGGCGGCGTGTTCACCGTCAGCACGCTCATCGGCATCCTGAACAACGGCCTGGAGGACAAGCTGGAAGAACTGCGCAAGGGCCGCTCGCGCGTGATCGAGTCCGGCCACACCGTCATCCTCGGCTGGTCCCAGCAGATTTTCTCGGTCATCTCTGAGTTAATCGTGGCGAACGCCAACCAGAAGAACGCCTGCATCGTCATCCTGGGCGACAAGGACAAAGTGGAGATGGAGGACGAAATCCGCGACCTGGTCGGCCCGACCGGCCGCACGCGCATCGTCTGCCGCACGGGCAGCCCCATGGAGCCGGTGGACCTGGAGATCGTCAGCCTGCATACTGCCCGCTCGATCATCGTCCTGGCGCCCGAGGCCGACGACCCGGACTCGAGCGTGATTAAGACAATCCTGGCGATCACCAACAGCCCCAAGCGCCGGCCTGAGCCGTATCACATCGTCGCCGAGATCACCGACGCCAAGAACCTGGAAGTGGCGCGGATGGTGGGGAAAGACGAGGTCGAACTCATCCTCGTCGGCAACCTGATCTCGCGCATCATCGCGCAGACCTGCCGCCAGTCGGGACTGTCAACGGTGTACACCGAACTCCTGGACTTCGGCGGCGACGAGATTTATTTCAAAGCCGAGCCGGGACTGACGGGCAAGACCTTTGGGGAGGCGCTGCTGGCTTACGAAGACTCCGCCATCATCGGGTTGAAGCCGAAAGGGGAAATGCCCGGCCTGAACCCGCCGACGGACACCCGCCTCCAGGACGGCGATGCGCTCATCGCGATTTCCGAGGACGACGACACGATCCGACTCTCCGGGTTGAAGGATTTGGGCATTAAAACCAATGCCATCACGCTGCGCGAACCCGCCGCGCCCACGCCTGAGCGCACGCTCATCCTCGGCTGGAACTGGCGCGCCCCGGCCATCATTCACGAACTCGACCACTACGTCGCCCCCGGCTCCGAAGCCCTGGTCGTCGCCGAGGCGGAAGACGGCGAAGCCGAACTCGACAAGCGCCGCGCGAGCCTGAAAAACCAGGCGGTGAAATTCCAATCCGGCGACACGACCGACCGGCGCACGCTGGACAGCCTGGCCATCGAGACGTACAAGCACGTCATCGTCCTGGCCTACGATCACCTGGATACACAGCAGGCCGACGCGCGCACGCTGATTACGCTGCTGCACCTGCGCGACATCGCCGAGCGCGCCGGCCAGCCCTTCTCCATCGTGAGCGAGATGCTCGACGTGCGCAACCGCAACCTGGCCGAGGTCACCCACGCCGACGACTTCATCGTCAGCGACAAACTCGTGAGCCTGATGATGGCGCAAGTCTCCGAGAACAAGGCATTAAACGCCGTCCTCGCCGACATCTTCGACCCGGAAGGCTCAGAGATTTACCTGAAACTCGCCTCGAACTACGTGACGCTCGGCGAGCCGGTGAACTTCTACACCGTCGTCGAAGCGGCCCGGCGGCGGGGCGAAGTCGCCTTCGGCTACAAGCTCAACGCCGACTCCAAAGACCCGGCCAAAGCCTACGGCGTGGTTGTGAATCCCGATAAGTCGAAGGAAGTGGCGTTCACGGAGTGGGATCGGATTATTGTGCTGGCGGAGGAGTAAGGTGGCACCCTGAATTCCGGAGTCGAGGCTTCAGCCGGGGCTGGAAAATCCGGCTAACTCTAAAGGATGCTTCGCGAAGCCTCGACTCCGCTCGGAATTTTCAGGTGAGGCTGGTATAAAATGTCCAAACCCCTGACCCCACGACCTGGAATCAGATTGATCCTGTTCCTCTTGCTCCTCATAGGCGCAGTGACTTTTATTCTGTTTGCAGTCTGGTACCCCGACAAACTTGGTGAAATCTTGATTTCCTTTGTCGCTTTTATAACGGTTCTTGCATCTCTTTCTCAACTTCTGGGAATCAGCCTGCGAGACATTCTCACTCGCCTCTTTGCCACCAACATACAGGCTTCAAACGCGCTCCCCGGCTCCGACCTCTATAAGCGTAACCGGCAGGCAATGCTTCAAAAGATCCAAAACAACTGGGTCAAGGACGTTCTTGAAAACTCGCTCTACAGCGCAGCGCTCCTCGAACTTGGGCTGGAGTACAAACCGGACCTGGTGGCGCGACCGTGGCCAATGGTTGTCCATCGAGCCGTTCCCCCCGGCGCCAGGATCGTCGAGGTCTTTGACGAGGCGGGGGGTGAGCTGTTGATCCTGGGCGCGCCCGGCTCGGGCAAGACGACGATGCTCCTCGAACTCGCCCGTGATTTGATAGCGCGCGCCGGGCAGGATGAGACGCGGCCAATGCCGGTTGTGTTCACTCTGGCCTCGTGGGCAGAAAAAGGGCTGCCGCTTGCGGACTGGCTCGTGGATGAGCTGAGCAAGCGGTACAAAGTCCCCAGGAAGGTTGGGCAGGACTGGATAGCGCGTGACCTCGTCCTGCCGCTGCTGGATGGGCTGGACGAGATGCAAGCCAGCCGTCGAGCGGCGTGTGTTGCCGCTATCAACGAGTTCCGCACCAAGGACGAGCATGGCCTGGCGCCCCTGGTGGTGTGCAGCCGCACAGCAGACTACGAGACTCTGACCACCCGCCTGCAGCTTGACCGGGCTGTTGCCCTGCGAGCATTGACACCCCAACAGGTTGACGATCACCTGGCGCAATTCGGCCCAGAACTCTCGGCCTTGCGAGCAGCCTTGCAAAAGGATAAAGAACTGCAGGAACTGGCAGAGACTCCGCTGATGCTTGGCATCATGATGGTCGTCTATCAAGGCGGAGTACACGCGATCTCAACGCCAAACTCTACAGAGGAGGGACGCGCGCGCCTCTTCAGTCAGTATGTCCAACGAGTGTTAGAGCGACCTGAGGAGGTTCGTGTGTATCTTCCAGCGGACCCACATCACGAGCAGCGGGGCAAGCCTCAGCGTTATACGTCCTCCCAAACGAAGCATTGGCTTGCATGGCTTGCGAAGGCGTTGAAGACGCACAGTCAGACAGAACTTTACTTAGAGTGGATGCAACCGAACTGGTTACCAACAAGGGCGCAAGAGAGGATTGTAGTGGTTGGGACTGTGGTCGTGAGCGGGCTGCTCGGCGGGCTGCTCGGCGGGCTGCCCCTCGGCCCGGAAGACAAAACCATAGAACCTGCTGAGACACTATCCTGGTCACGAGATAAGCTGTTCAGCGGGCCGGTCTTCGGGCTGGTCTTCGGGCTGGTCTTCGGGCTGGTCGGCGGGCTGCTCGGGCTGGTCGGCGGGCTGAGGGCGGGCCAAATTGTGACCCGAAGTGTCCCAAATGAGGGAATGTGGCGTTCAGCCCGGTCTGCGCTGTTCGTCGGGCTGCTCAGCGGGCTGCTCGGCGAGCTGCCCCTCGGGCTGGTCTTCGGGCTGCCCCTCGGGCTGTTCGGCGGGCTGCCCCTCAGGCTGCCCCTCAGGCTGCCCCTCGGGCTGCCCCTCGGGCTGTTCGGCGGGCTGCGGTACGGTGGCAGAGCATGCATTCAGCACCTCATTCTGCGCGTCTTACTCTGGCGAAATGGGAATACTCCTCGTCCCTGGGACTATATCCGCTTCCTCGACTATGCGGCCGAACGACTTCTCCTTCGCAGGGTCGGCGGGGGTTATCAATTCATTCATCCGCTCTTGACGGATTACTTCGCAGCGTTGGAAGGTTGATGGGGTGGTTAAGAAAAGGTGTCAACGAGGTCAAACCAACCTGTCAACGAATAGGCCAACGAATAAACGAATACATGCTCAATCAGCGATAAGGCCACAGGCGTGCGTCGGGCGTCGGGGCTGAGGGGCAGACGACCCACTTGTTGCCTCTGGTATACTTCCAGCGCCAAGCCGTGTCATAAGAGGTTTCTATGCTTGCCGAAACGCGCTACGAGCACGTCGTGCTCGACAAAACCAAAGTTCCCATAATCGCCGGCACGACCATGAAAGTGATCGAGTTGGTCTTGGCTCATCTGGCCTATGGCTGGAGTCCGGAAGAGTTGCATTTTCAGTTTCCTCATCTCACCCTGGGGCAAATCCATTCGGCCCTGGCCTACTACTGGGATCATCGGGAAGAACTTGACAAAGACGTTGAGCAGCGACTTGAGTCGGTTGATCAACTGCGGCGCGCTATCGGCGAATCGCCGCTCGTAGCGCGACTGAAGGCCAAAGGGTTGGTCTAATGGCGCTCGCGTTCTACATGGATCATCACGCGCCAAGAGCCGTCACAAACGGGCTGCGTCTGCGCGGCGTCGACGTGCTTACGGCCCACGAAGACGGTGCAAGCGAACTCACTGATCCAGATCTGCTAGATCGAGCCAATGTACTGAAGCGTGTACTGTTCACTCAAGACGATGACTTGCTCAGCGAAGCCACCAAACGTCTGCGGGAAGGTATTCCCTTCTATGGCGTGATTTACGCCCATCAATTGCGTGTCGCTATCGGAACCTGTGTCAGCGACCTCGAAATCATCGCCAAAGCGGGTGAACCCGAAGACATTGTCAACAGGATTCAGTTTTTGCCACTCTGAGTAATATCCCCTCTCTTCCGGGCTGGTTGCACTGGGAATCGTCGAACACGTCCGGTCGCTTCGACCGTGAAAAGTCTTGGCCCGCATACAAGCCCATCCCCTGGACGCTTGTACCATTTTAGGTACAACCTTAATTTGGAAGACTGAACACTGCCCGCCGCCGGTTAGCCGACTTAGAAAAGGAGTGACGACATGAACAAGAAACGCCTCGGCAGCAATTTTGACGCTTTTCTGCGGGAAGAACAGCTGCTCGACCAAGCGCAGGCAACCGCCTATCAGCGGCGGCGGATTGCAAATCCGCCGCGAGCGTTCGGTCAGCACCGCCTCACACCCCAGTCGGCGGTACAGCCACAGGCGCGGGTCGGGCGTGAGGTCGAGCGGGCAGGCGGCGCGCCCCGTTCGCCCGCCAGTCCGGTCCGAATAGGGCAATTTGACATTCGTACCATTTTTGGTACAATCCGAACATGGAAGATGATGCCAACGAACCCACATTGACGGTCGTGTTTTACCGCACTGAAGGAGGCAACGAGCCAGTACGCGATTGGCTTAAAAGCTTGAAACGAGAAGATCGTAAGATCATTGGCGAGGATATCAAGACGGCTCAATACGGCTGGCCGTTAGGGATGCCTCTGATTCGGAAGCTGGAGAGAGGTCTGTGGGAAGTGCGCTCAAAAATTAGTCAGGGCATTGCGCGCGTCCTGTTCACTGTCGCAGACCACACCATGGTGCTGCTGCATGGGTTCGTGAAAAAATCGCAAAAGACGCCTGTGGAGGATTTGAACACTGCCCGCCGCCGGTTAGCCGACTTAGAAAAGGAGTGACGAAATGAACAAGAAACGTATCGGCAGCAATTTTGACGATTTTCTGCGGGAAGAGCAGTTGCTCGACCAGGCGCAGGCAACCGCCGTTAAGCGCGTGATTGCCTATCAGATTGCTCAGGAAATGAAGCGGCGCAAGCTGACCAAGAGCCAGATGGCCAGCCTGATGAAGACCAGCCGGGCGGCATTGGAGAGATTGCTCGACCCGAAGAATCCCTCGGTCACATTGTTCACGCTTGAGCGGGCCGCCACTGCTTTGGGAAAACGGCTCAAGGTGGAGTTGACGTAGAGTAAAACTTCCTGGGGCGGTCTGCGCCGATCATCATGACGATCCGGTCATGGGCAGTCGGGGCGAACCGGCTGACATCTTCGAGTGAAAGCCCCACTCCCTGCAATTGGCCATGCGCAATCACCACCCACTTCCCCCACTGCGCGCGCTCCAGCTCATCCTTAAGCCGCAAAAAGGCCTGATCGTTTGCCGCGCGTTCCGCCTCGACCGGCGTAACTCGATGCTGAGCCAGCCAGAGTTCGACGGCCTCGACGAGCGCGCGGGCCACGCCCCCCTGCTTATAAAGCGCCTTCGCCGTGCGCTCAAATTCATCCTGCAAGGATTGCGGTAAATCAATCTTGAGCATGACTGACCTCCCGTCGGTAGTAACATTGTAATCCGCTCTGACTTTGTGAGCAACCACCCCATGCACCTGACACTGATCCCCTCCCCTTTTTCTCTCGACCAGCACCAGGCCGGCATGGGCAAGGCCCCGGCGGCCCTCCTCGCCTCCGGCCTCGTCGCCGCGCTCGAAGGCGATGGACACACGGTCACAGTGGCTGAGCGCGAAGAAGACCTGGGCAGCGGAGGCCGATTGGAACGCATCGGGCGCAACGGCGCGATTCTGGCCGAGGCGGTGGTCCAGGCGCATCAAAATGGGACCCTGCCCGTCGTCCTCGGCGGCGATTGCCTCGTCTCCATCGGCGTGGTCTCCGGCCTGCGCCGCGCGCTGCCAGACGACTTCGGCATCGCCTGGTTCGACGCGCACGGCGATTTCAACACGCCTGACACCACGCTCTCCGGCTACCTCGGCGGGATGCCGCTCGCCGGCTGCTGCGGGCGCGGCCTCGCCGAACTGCGCGCCACCGCCGGGCTGACCCGACCGGTCGCCGAAGCGCACGTGGCCCTGCTCGGCGTGCGCGACCTGGACCCGCCGGAAAAGGCGCTGCTCGACACGACGCCCGTGCGGATTTTCGCGCCCGCCGATACGCCAAACTTCGCGGCCGAGGCGCGCCCGACGTACCTGCATTTTGACATTGACGCGCTCGACCCGGCGCACGCCCCCGGCGTGAACTACCCCGCGCCGAACGGCCTCGACCCGGCGACGGCGATAGCCGCGGCCCGCCAGGTCCGCCCGCACCTCGCGGCGTTCTCGCTCACCGCCCTTGACCCAGAGCGCGACGTGGACGGCCAGACAGTGAGGCTGGGGGTGGAGTTGATACGCGGGGTTATTTGGCAGAGAAGCGATAGCCGACGCCGCGGGAGGTCAGGATGAATTCCGGCTTGTCGGGGTTGCGCTCGATTTTCTTGCGCAGGTAGTGGATGTATAACTTCAGGCTCTCGTTGGTCTCGCCGTATTCCGGCCCCCAGGCTTGAGCGATCAGTTCGCTCCGCGTCAGCACGCGGCCCGCGTTCCGCGACAGCAGCGAGAGCAGGGCGAACTCCTTGGGGGTCAGCTCCACCGTCTGTCCCCGCACCATTACTTCGCGCGTCAGGAAGTTGATCCGCAGATCGCCGCCCCCGAAAGCCAGTTCGTCGGTCGTCTGGTGGTCGGCCGAGCGGCGCAGGTGGATCTTGATGCGCGCCACGAGCTCGCGGTTGTCGAACGGCTTCACCAGGTAGTCGTCGCCGCCGATCTCCAGCCCCTTCACCACGTCCTTGATCGTGTTCTTCGCCGTGATGAACAGGATCGGCACGTCGGACGTCTCGCGCAGGCGGCGGCAGACCTCCCAGCCGTCCATCTCCGGCATCATCACGTCCAGCAGCACCAGGTCGGGCTTCTTCTCATACGCCAGGCGCAGGCCATCGGCGGGCGTAAGCGATTTGTACACCTCGAAGCCCTCGTGCTGCAGGAGCGTGCTCACCAGCCAGAGCGTGTTGTCGTCGTCGTCTATGACCAGGATTTTGTGCGGCATGTTTTCTAACCCTGTATGAATCCTGTTAGAAAGTCTAACACGGTGAGCAAACAAAGGCAAATGGAAAATTAACCAACTGGCCGGTCCCACTTCCGCCCGTCGAACGCTTGTGCTACAATCCGAATATGGCCCTCGAACTCAACAAACTCCTGGAGGAAGTGGACGCGCTGGGCAGCGCCGCCGCGCAGCGCGCCGCCGAGTTAGCCGACTTGCTGCCGAAGGTTTCCGCATTGTTGGCTGACCTTGGCGTGGCCGACGAATTGCTCAGGCAAAAGATCGAGAGAGCCGGCGAGCGTTGGCCCGGCGCCAGTCCAACAGACGAGCCGATCAACGGGCGTTTCCCGCTGCCGCCTCATCCCCCGGAGTTAAACGTCCTGGGCGCAGACGGCTCACAGATTTACCCCGACCGGCATGGGAGCGCGCTCTACTACCTCATCAACATCGGGAGCATCGCCTACCCGCATGGCCGCGCCGAGGCGCCGTTGACGCGCGCCGAGCCGCGCGTGTTCTACGAGGAGGACGAACTTTACGGCGACGAGGGTGAGGGACAGATTCCCGGCGCGCTCATTGACGGGCGGCGGGACGCCGCCGAGTTGGGTGAACTCGCGCGGCTGGCGAGGGAACGCCAGGGCCAGCCGACGCTCGCGCTCGTGGACAATGGCCTGCTCCTCTGGCTCGCCCTGCAATTGCCGGACAAGCACAAGCGGCAGGTGGACGCGGTGCTGCGCGAGTATCTGCGGCATCTCGACGCGCTGCGCCAGGCCGGCGCGGCGGTCGCCGGGTTCGTCAGCCGGCCGCGCAACGCGAACATCCTCGCGCTGCTGCATTTGCACGAAATCCCGCTGGAGCAGATCGGCGACGAGACGCTGCGCGCCAATCCGTATCGCGGCCTCACCGACCGCGTGCTCTTCGAGCCATGGCTCCAGCCTGGCGAACGGAGCGCGCTCTTCGTCAACAACTCGCCCGTCAACCGGCGCGACTTCGAGAAACACTTGATTCACTTCTGCTACGTCAACGTGGGCCGCGCCGACGCGCCGGAAATCGCACGGGTGGAAGTGCCCAACTGGGTGGCGGCCAATCCGCCCCTGCTGGACCTCGCCCACGCCGCCATCGTCGAACAGTGCCGCGCGCCCGACGGTTTTCCTTACGTGCTGGTGCGGGCGCACGAGCTGGCGGTGGTCACGCGCGAGGAGCGGGACGCCTTTGACCAGATGGTGCAGACCTCGCTGGTCCGGCACGGGCTGTTCGCGCGTATTTCCCAGAAAGCGCAGACTAAACAGTGGACGGCGGGCCGGCGGCGGCACAGACTTTAGAGCACATTGCAGTTTGACTTACGCAATACGCAATACGTAATACGTTGAAACTGTGCATATTGCGTATTCCGTATTACGTATTCCGTGAACGAGAGCAACTGCTAAACTGGAGAAGTATATGACCCCTCAAATCATCGGGCGCGTTCTGCGCTCCTCGACGCTGGGCTTTGCGGGCGCGTGCCGCCTGCCCGAGCCGGACGTGCCCACCTTTGGCATGTTTGCCAAGGCCCCGATCCAGCGCGGCACGGCGGAAGTCATCGGCCTGGTGTACGACGTCAACATTGACGACGACTTGTTCGCCCGGCAGGTGGCCGTGGCCGAGGGCCTCGACGAGACGAAGATCGCCGATCAGCAAAAGAATCGGCAGGTCCCGGTCGAGTTCAGCGTCCTCGCGGTGGGGAGCAAGAACGGGAGCGGGTTCAGCCAGGCCCTCCCGCCCCAGCCGCCCATGACGCTCGACCCGATCTACAAGTGCGCGCCCGACGAGATTCGCGCGTTCACGGCCTCGCTTGATTTCATCCGGCTGGTGCTGGCGGCGGTGGAAGTGCCGGCCGACGAACTGCTCGCCGCCGCGTTGAAGGCCGCCGCAGAAGCCCAGCCGGCTTTAGACCGCGAAGAATTTCTCGTCAACGCCGGGCGCGAATGCGCCCGCTTGCTGTCGCGCGATCTCCTGCGCCTCGATAACCTCGTGCGCCGATTGAAGGTGTGATGCCATGACAGACAACCCTCTCCTCGACTTCGGCCTGGCCCGCCCGAAACCGCTGGGGCTGGTGGTGGGCGGTGCCCTTTCCGCCGGTCTGGACGTGAAACTTGACCCGGCGATTCTCATGGAAGGCCTGGCCGTGGGCCGCTATGTCGTCATCCACGGCAAACAGACGGGACGCAAGTTCTTCGGCCTCATCACCGACGTCAGCCTCGACGCGACTAACCCCGACATCGCCAAATCGCCGCCCGACGTGAGCGACCGCCTCAGCGCGCGCATCTACGGGAACGCGGTCGCCTTCGGCGTCATTCACGTCAGCCCCATGCTGATGCTCGATGACGGCGAGCCGAAGCCCATCAAGACCATCCCGGCGCACTTCTCGCCGGTCTTCGAGGCCACGGAGGAGGACGTGAACGCCGTCTTCGGCCAGGAGGACGCCGGGCACTGGCACATCGGCGCGCCGCTCGACATGGAGTCCGTCAAGGTCAATCTCGACCTCAAGCGGTTTGTGGAACGCTCGTCGGGCGTGTTCGGCAAATCGGGCACGGGCAAATCGTTCATCACCCGCACCATCCTGGCGGGCATCGTCAAGGCCAACGCCGCCTCGTGCCTCATCTTCGACATGCACAACGATTACGGCTGGAGCGTGCACGACGAGCAGGGCCGCGAATTCAAGGGCCTGCGCCAGCTGTTCGGCGATGGGCGGGTGCAGGTGATCACGCTCGACCCGGAGACCTCGCGGCATCGCGGGAGCAAGACGGACGGCGTCCTGCAGATCGGCCTCAGCCAGATCGAGCCGGAGGACGTGGAGATGCTCGCCGGCATCGTCGGCCTGACGGAGGTGCAGGTGGGCGCGCTGTATTACCTGCGCCGCAAACTGGGCCGGGACTGGATTGCCGCGCTGCTCGACGAGCACGACACCACGGCGATTGACGAAGTCGAGGCCGAGGAGAAAGTGCAGAAGGGGACGCTGCGCGCAATGCAGCGCAAGTTCGAGTTGTTCCGCCGACTGGACTTTCTGCGCAGCGGCCCGCCCGCGCGCGACCTGGTGGACGAGATTTTCAACCTGCTCAACAGCGGCCGGAGCGTCGTGCTGGAGTTCGGCGTGTACGGCAACTCGCTCGCCGCCTACGTGCTCGTCGCCAACTACCTGACGCGCCGCATCCACGAGAAGTACGTGGAGAAGAAGAACAGGGCCGCCGGGCGCAAGGGCGAGGAGCCGCAGCCGCTCGTCATCACCATCGAGGAGGCGCACAAGTTCCTCGACCCGGAGATCGCCGGGCATACCATCTTCGGGAACATCGCCCGCGAGCTGCGCAAGTACAACGTCACGCTGCTCATCGTGGACCAGCGCCCGAGCGGGATTGACGAGGAAGTGATGAGCCAGATCGGCACGCGCGTGACCTGCCTGCTCGACAACGAGGCCGACATCAAGGCCGTGTTCTCCGGCGTGAGCGGCGCGGGGCAGCTGCGCGAAGTCCTCGCCCGCCTGGACACCACCCAGCAGGCCCTCATCCTCGGCCACGCCGTCCCCATGCCCGTTGTCGTCAAGACGCGCGAGTACGGGCCGGAACTCTACGCGGCAGTCGGGGAGAATGAGGCGGTGAGGGAACGGAATGTGAAGGCGTTGTTTGGGGAGGAGTGACTTGTGCTACACTCTGCGGCAGATGGATTGCAGGAAGGAGTAAGAAACGATGCAAAGTGTAAAACTACATTCCCACGTTGGCCGGGATGGAATCTTAAAGCTTGAGGTGCCAGTCGGTATGTCGGAGGTGGATCTGGAAGTGGTTGTGATCGTCCAGCCACTGGCGCAAGCCTCGACTGACAGACCTGTGGCGAGTTGGCCGCCTGGTTTCTTTAAGCGGGTCGCGGGCGGATGGAGAGGTGAGCTGGTGCGCGAGCCGCAAGGCGAGTACGAAGCGCGGAAACCGCTGGAATGAAATACCTGCTGGACACCAACACTTGTATCGAATGCCTTCGCCCACAATCTCGTCCTGGTAACTCACAATACCCGTGAATTTAGCCGGGTGGAAGGTTTGCAAATCGAAGATTGGGAGGCGCCTGGCTGAGCCGTGCAAATTGTTGGTAATCGCCCGACAACTATTAGAGATTTCAGCCTGCGCAGGTCGAAGATGCCCTTCAGGGCACAGGCTTCGTGTTTGTGTTGCTGCGACTTCAGTCGCCAGCCTGAGCCGGAGCTCTACGCCGCGGTCGGGGAGGACAAGGCGGCTTGAAAGCATATTCGTTTACGCGAAGCGGTTGATCATTCGTTGACGGCAGACTTTTCTCAACACCGATATTCGCCCATTTACAACTCTCCGCGTGCTATACTTGCTTCTATGACTAAGCGAAAACTCAAAGAAATTCGCCAACTGGCGTTAGATGAGATTTTACGCCTCCCTGTCGCGGAGGCTTCCTTTGAAATTGATGCTTCTTTTCCAGAAGAATTCGCTAATCGAATCGCTCAGCAGGAAACATTCAACAAGCATCTCTTCCGCCCCAATACCTATCTGCACAAGTGGTGGGCGCGGCGCTGTGGCTCTACGTTCCGCACCATCTTGAAGCAGTTTGTGCCCGATCCTCAGCGGCGTGATTACTATGCGTCGGGCGGTCTGGAAGGTAAAATCGTGCTTGACCCGATGATGGGGGGCGGGACGACTCTTCACGAGGCCATCCGGTTAGGTGCGAGCGTCATCGGTGCCGATATTGAACCCATTCCCATTGTTCAAGCACGGGCCGCGCTCACTCAGGTTTCTCTTCAAGAACTACAAGGGGCTTTTGATCAGTTCTTCGACGATTTATACAGCCGAATAGGGCGCTACTTCCAGACGGAATGTCCGGACTGCAGTAAGACTCTCGACGCCGATTACTTTTTACATGGCTTACGGAAGCAGTGCGCTTGCGGGGAAGTGGTGCAGCTTGACCAGTACGAGCTTCGTCACGAAGCGGAACGTACCATCCGCATCTGGCCGGAGAATTGGGAAATCAGCGATGGCAATAAGGCGCCGGAGGGAGCAGGCAAGCAAGCCCGCCTGATCACAAAGTCTGACACGATCTGCCCTTCTTGTGGACAAAAATATCAAGAGTTGCTATCCGTACCGTTTTTTGCACGTTATACACTGGTGGCGGTCATCGGCAAATGCGCTGAACATGGGGTGTTCTTTCGTTCGCCAACGGCGGCGGATCACGACTGTCTTCGCGAGGCAGACCGCTTGCGTGACTCGTTGGATTTTGGGCCAAAAGAGGATTTTGCAGTAAAGGATGGGCCGAAGTCCAGGGATTTGCTTTCGCGCAGGATTTATTCTTATCTTGATCTTTTCTCGTCGCGCCAACTGCTCTACGCATCTCATGCGATCCAACTCCTGGGTCATTATCACGGTGCGGCCAAACTTAACCTCGCGCTGTTAGTTTCTACTTCGCTTGAATTTAATTCAATGTTATGCGGCTATAAGGGCTGGTTTCAACGTCGGCCCGGCGCGATTCGACACGTGTTTGCTCTCCACGCCTACGCTTTCCAATACACGGTCACGGAGAATAATCCTGTCAATCGTGAGAAGTCTTCTGGCAACCTGCAACTACTTTTCCGTGATCGGATTGTGCGTGGGCGTAAGTGGGCCGTGGCCCCAGTCGAACGGAAGGTTAATCGGCAGAATAAGACACAGGTCGTTCCTATTCTCGGCGAACTGGATGGCGGCAAGGAGGTTTTTAGCCAGGAGGCCCTGACAGCCACTCCCCAGGCTTTCTGGCTCATTCACGGCGACTCGCGCAAGTTGCCGCTTTCTGATCACTCAGTTGATTTTATCGTCACCGACCCGCCTTATTACGACAATGTGCAATACAGCGACTTGGCCGCTTTTTTCCGGGTCTGGTTGGCGCGTTTGTTGCCCTCGGAGGTCAATTGGCATTATGACCAAACACAAAGCGCGGTCGCCACGAAAGCAACTGACGACGATACAGGCTTTATGACCGTCCTCTCAGGCATCTTTCAGGAGTGCGGGCGCGTGCTCAAACGTCACACCGGACGGTTAGTCTTCACTTTTCACCATTGGGACCCCAATGCCTGGGCCGAACTGACCATTGCGCTGAAACACGCGAAGTTCAAACTTCTCAATTCTTACGTCGTGTTTTCAGAACATCCCATTTCAGTGCACATCAACAATTTGAAATCTATCCAACACGACACCATTCTGGTCCTGGCGCTGAATGGGAACCTGAAAAAAGGAAGCTGGAGACTGCCTGAGACGATTAGTTCGACTGAGAGCGAGAAATTCTGTCGGCAGTGCGGCCTAGCGATGGGGGCGTTATTAGAAAGCAAATACTCGGCCAGCCAAATTCGAGCGATTTGGAGAGAGCTGATTCGTGGAGAGGACTGAATGGCTCAGACTTCTGGCAACCGTCCGGCTGAGATTTTCGGGTATCCGATTGACGACAAGACGGACGAGGCGCAGCGCATTCGTAAAAAACACTGGTGTCCATTCATGGACAGTCGTTGTGACAAAGACAGCCGGTTGATTAAATATCCTTTCGGGGTTTGTTCGGTAGAGGTCCGCGGCGGAATTAATGCGACCTGCCCGCATCGTTTCGAAGAGCCAGGCTCTATCAGTCGAGTACCGCGTATCTTGGAGGACATCGCCTTACATTACTTTGGCGACTTTGACAATATCGTCCCTTTTCCTGAAGTTAAGCTTCCCGGTGTGGGCACAATAGACTATGTTCTTGTTAGGCATAAGCCTATGATGACTGAGGTGGAGGACTTTGTGGCAGTGGAATTTCAATCAGATTCGACAACCGGGACAGGAGAAGTCGTACGAGGCTTAAAAGATTTTCTCGCCAGGCGTGATGTGCAGAAGCAGGTCTACAAGTTTGGTACGAACACTTATGACACCATCAAGCGTTCAATGACCCAACTGTTGAACAAGGGGATTGTATATGAAGCCTGGGGAACGAATGGTTATTGGGTGCTTAAGGAATACATCTATGCCAACTTGGTCAATCGCTATGGCTTCAAGAAAGACGGCTACTTGCCTGAGCAGGCTTCCCGCTTTGCCCTCTATAATATTGTGCGACGAGACAACCGTCTGACGGTTGCGCCAAGCCGTTTCATTTCGACTACAGTAGACGAAGTCTATCAGGCGATGCGAAATAACCCGGGGCTGCCGAATAAGGACAAGTTTGTGAAAGCACTGACTGCTAAGTTGCACGCGAAACTCAGCGTGAAGTT
>DAOTXG010000192.1:0-11512 GCA_034435515.1 Anaerolineales bacterium | reverse complement strand
GTTCACGTCTGTCAACCAGGCTTTTCTCTCGGTGACGGGCCTGAGCGACGAGCAAGTGGTTGGCAAACGCGTGGATGAGATTATCCCGGAGCCGTCCTTGACAATGGTGTTAGGGAAATACGAGACCGCCATACGAGAGAAACGGATCGTGCGCTGGGAGGAGACCTCCGACTATCCGACGGGCCGGCTGACCGGCGAAGTCAGCGTCGCGCCCGTCTTTGACGACGCCGGGAACTGCGCGTATTTGGTCGGCGCGGTGCACGACATCACCGAGCGCAAACGGGCGGAAGAAGAAATTCGCAAACTGAACGCTGAACTGGAACAGCGCGTGCGCGAGCGCACCGCCCAGCTCGAAGCCATCAATAAAGAGTTGGAAGCCTTTTCCTATTCGGTCTCCCACGACCTGCGCGCGCCGCTGCGCCATGTGAGCGGGTTTGTGGAGTTGCTCCAGGAACATGCGGCGCCGACTCTGGACGACAAGGGCCGCCGGTACCTCACGATCATCTCAGAAGCGGCCACCCGCATGGGCGTGCTGATTGACGATCTGTTGGCTTTTTCACGGATTGGCCGGACCGACCTGAGTCAGACTCGCGTCAACCTCGAAGTCCTCGTCGGCGAGGTCATCCGCGAATTCCAGTCCGAGGCGCAGGGCCGCCAGGTGGCCTGGGACATTGGCCCTCTGCCCAGCGTGCACGGCGACCGCTCGATGCTGCGGTTGGTGTGGATCAATCTCCTTTCCAATGCCTTGAAATACACCCGCCCGCGCGCTCAGGCCAAGATCGCGCTCGGATGTCTTTCGAACGAGGCGGAACATGTCTTCTATGTGCGCGACAACGGGGTTGGGTTCGACATGCAGTACGCCGACAAACTCTTCGGGGTATTCCAGCGCCTGCACCGCCCCGACGAGTTTGAAGGCACGGGCATTGGGCTGGCGAGTGTCCAGCGCATCATTCATCGGCACGGGGGCCGCGCCTGGGCCGAAGCAGCGGTGGAGGGCGGGGCGACTTTTTACTTTTCGTTGCCGAAGGAGCAGGAAGGAGGCGCAGGCGATGTCTGAACTCAAGAGGATTTTGTTGGTGGAGGATGACCCGCGCGACGTGGAACTGACGCTGACGGCGCTGGGGGAAAAGAATCTCGCGAATGAGGTGCTGGTCGTCCGGGATGGGGCGGAGGCCCTGGATTATCTCCACCGCCGGGGCGGCTTCAGCCGGCATACGCCGGGTAATCCCGCCGTCATCCTGCTGGACCTCAAGCTCCCCAAAATTGACGGCGTCGAAGTGCTGCGGCAAATCCGGGCCGACGAGCAGCTGAAAATGATCCCGGTGGTCGTCCTGACCTCTTCCCGTGAAGAGCGAGACCTGGTGGAGGCGTACCAGCTGGGGGTGAATGCCTACGTGGTGAAGCCTGTGAACTTCAGCGAGTTTGTGACTGCCGTGAAAGAAATCGGGCTGTTCTGGGCGATCATCAACGAGCCGCCGCCGGGGAGCGTCAAACCCAGGGCGTAAGCAGGTAGAAGGTAAGCTGGATTCTGTTAAGGGTGAGTTTATGCCAACCTCGCTGCACGTTCTCCATCTTGAAGATGATCCCCATGACGCCGAGCTGGCTCACGAACGGCTGCGGGCCGAGGGCTTCCTCTATGAAGTGGTGCGCGTGGACAGCCGCGCCGATTTTACTTCGGCGCTTGAAGGACGTCCCTTTGACCTGATCGTCGCCGACAATACCATGCCGGGGTTTGATGGGATGTCCGCGCTGGCCGTGGCGCGCGAGAAAGCCCCCGACATCCCCTTTATCTTTGTCTCCGGCACGTTAGGCGAGGAGTTGGCGATTGAATCACTCAAGAACGGCGCGACCGATTATGTGCTCAAGCAGAGATTGTCACGCTTGGCGCCGGTCGTCCGCCGCGCGCTACACGAAGCGAAAGAACGCAGGGAGCGCAAGCGCGCGGAGGAGAAACTGCGCCTCTCGGATGAAATCCTGCAGCGGGTCAAGGCGCTCGTCCTGGTGGCCGATGCGCAAGGCGAGATCGTTTACGTCAGTCCGGCGGCGAAAGAGATAATGGGCTATGAGCCGGCCGAATTGCTGGGGGAGGGCTGGTGGACGCTGAGCCGCGGCGAGGCGGGAGACGCCAGGCGCGAAAAGGAGTACGTGAGCCGCGCCGCCAGAGGCGAGATTCCAATTTCGGATGAGCCTTACGAGCGGGTCGTTCTGGCGCGGGACGGACAGCCCCGCACGATTGTCTGGCAGGACGCCAAAGGCCCCAATGGTCTCCTGATTGGCGTCGGGCACGACATCACCGAGCGTAAACGGGCGGAGAACGACTTGCACCAGGCCCTTACTCGTTTGCAAAGCGAGTTGTGGGCGCGCGAGGAGGCCGAGGAAGCCTTGCGTGATTCTGAGGAGCGCTATCGGCTGTTGTTTGAATTGAACCCACTGCCGATGTGGGTGTACGACACCGAGACGCTGCGCTTGCTGGCCGTCAACGACGCCGCCGTCGAACACTACGGCTACGAGCGGGATGAATTTTTGGCGATGACCATCAAAGACATTCGCCCGCCCGAAGAACTGCCGCGCTTTGAGGACAACCTCGCGGCGCCGCGCCAGCCGCAGGAACGGTCAGGCCCCTGGAAGCACCGCAAGAAAGACAGGACGTTGATTGACGTCGAAATCATCTCGCACAACATCACGTTCCTCGACCGGCCCGCGCGGCTGGTCTTGGCAAATGACGTCACCGAGCGCAAACGGGCGGAGCAGGAGATCAAACGGCGCCTGGCCGAACTCGAAGCCGTGCATCGCGTCTCGACCGCCTTGCGCACGGCCCAGACTCTGGACGAAATGCTCCCGCGCCTGCTGGACGAAACGCTGGCTGTGTTGGACACCGAGGCGGGCATTATCTTCCTCTACGATGCGGCCCGCGACGAGATTCGCAAGGCTGCGGCCCGCGGCTGGTTCACACGCATCCCCGATGCGCCCATGCAGGCCAGCACAGGCATAGCGGGGTTAGTTCTGGAGACGGGGCAGGCGCAACTCTCACGCGAACTCGCCAGCGATCCACGTCTCCGCCAGGCGGTGCGCCCCCTCATCCCCGCCGGGATGAGCGCGGCGGCAATGCCCATTCGCACCGTCCAAGAGATTGTGGGCCTCTTGTTTATCTCCCTGCCGCTCCCCCGCGAAGTCACGCCGGACGAAGTGCATCTGCTGACCACCCTCACCGAAATCGCCGGCAACGCCATCCACCGCACCCGGCTGCACGAGCAGACGGAGCAACGCCTGAAACGCTTGCAAGCCCTGCGCGAGATTGACCAGGCGATTACCAGCAGTCTCGATTTGCGGCTCACCCTCGGCGTCCTGCTCCAGCAGGTTACGTCCGAATTGAAGGTGAATGCCGCCGTTGTCTTCCTGCTTAACCCTTACTTGCGGACCCTCCAGTATGCTGCCGGGCGCGGCTTCCGCTCGCCAGCCATCGAGCGCGACGAGCCGCGTTTGGGCCAGGGCTATGCGGGCCGCGCCGCCCTCGAACAGCGCCTTATCGGCCTGTCCGGCAAACCGGGGGCGGACGAGGCTTTCGTCCCGCCTCCAGCGCTGGTCGGCGAGGGTTTTACGGCTTGCTACGTTGCGCCGCTTGTCGCCAAAGGGAAAGTCAAAGGCGTGTTGGAAGTCTTTCACCGCGCTCCGCTTGAATCGGACCCGGAATGGCTCCACTTTTTCGAATCGCTCGCCGGGCAAGCCGCGATTGCCGTGGACAACGCCGAATTGTTCGAAGACCTGCAACACTCCAACGCCGAATTGGTGCTGGCTTACGACTCGACGATTGAGGGCTGGTCGCGCGCGCTCGACCTGCGCGACAAGGAGACCGAAGGCCACACCCTGCGCGTGACCGAGATGACGCTGGAAATTGCCCGCGCCATGGGGACCTTCAGCGAAAAGGAGTTAGTGCACATCCAGCGGGGCGCGCTGCTGCACGACATCGGCAAGATGGGCGTGCCGGACCACATCCTGCTCAAGCCAGGCAAACTGACCGACGAGGAATGGGCGACCATGAGAAAGCATCCGCAATACGCCTATGATCTGCTCTCGCCCATCGCCTACCTGCGCCCGGCGCTGGACATCCCCCATTACCATCACGAGAAGTGGGATGGCACGGGCTATCCGCGCGGGTTGAAAGGCGAGCAGATTCCGCTGGCGGCGCGCCTCTTCGCGGTGGTGGATGTCTGGGACGCGCTCCGCAGCGACCGCCCCTATCGCACGGCCTGGCCGGAGGAGAAAGTGCGCGAACACCTTCGCTCACTCGCGGGCACGCACTTCGATCCGAAGGTGGTAGAGATGTTTCTGCGGATGACAAGCGGCGAGTGACGGCGTTCCGTAGTTCCCTCTTGTCCTGCCTTTCTCTCTGCCTTGCGCATTCCTCCCCCCTCGTCTATTATTTAGCCCGATTTGGTCGTAAATCTTGCATCCGTCAGAGTGGTGATTTATGTCTGAGATGACGTTACCGGCTGAGACCTCGGCCGTTCCCAACTTACCCCTGCGCACCATCATCGGCGTCCGCTTTATGCGCGTAGGCAAGGTGTATCACTTCGACGCGACGGGGCATCCGCCGCTGAAGCCCGGCGACCGCGTGATCGTCGAGACCACGCGCGGGCGGCAGCTGGGCGAAGTGGTGAACTTCGTAGACCCCGCGAAAGCCTCGCCGCCCGAGGGAGGCTACAAGGCGATTGAGGGCGTCGCCACCCCGCGCGACCTTGCCCTGCAGCAGATGTGGAAGTCCAAAGAGACCGAGGCCATGATCAACTGCCGCGAGCGCGCGCACCAGTTGGGCCTCGACCAGCAGGGCGTGAAGGTCGTCAAAGCCGATTACAGTTACGACGGCGCGCGCCTGACTTTCCTCCTCAACGGCCCGGACGACGGCTCCCGGCTGGAGACCCGCTCGCTCAAGGATGACATGCAGGCAGCGCATCCGCACCAGCAGGTAGCCTTGCGGCAGATCGGCCCGCGCGACGTGGCGAAACTGCTCGGCGGCATGGGCGCCTGCGGCCTGGAGACGCGCTGCTGCTCGATGTTCCTGACCGAATTCAGCCCGGTGAGCATCAAGATGGCCAAGGAGCAGGGCATCTCGCTCAACCCGGAGGAAATCACCGGCATGTGCGGGCGGCTGCGCTGCTGCCTGGTCTACGAGTACGAACAGTACGCCGCCGCGCGTAAAACCCTCCCCAAGCGCAACAAGCTGGTGCTCACGCCCAAGGGCCAGGGCAAAGTGATAGACGTGAACCCGCTCAAAGAGTCAGTCTTCGTCGAGATTAGAACAGACGAGGACGTCCGCACCTTCGAGTTCATGCAACACGAATTGCAGCCAGTGGACGAACTCGAAGCCCTCAAAAAGAAAGCCGCCAGCCCCTGCGACCGGCATCTGGGAGGTGGGTGCTCGTGTGGCAAGGCAAAGCGTAAAGCGTAAAACGTAAAACGTAATGCGTAATTTACGTTTTACGCATTACGTTTTGCGTGAGGGCGTTTTGCGTCTCAATCGTGGAGATCAGCGACGCGGCCGAGAGGCTATTCAGGAATTGGGAAGAACTTGGATTCCACGACGCTCCGCGCCGGGTGGTGTCGCTCGTCCCCTCGGTGACTGAAAGCCTCTTTGGGCTGGGCTGCGGCGGCGCGCTGGTGGGCGTAACGGATTTCTGCGTTCACCCGGCTGAAGCCGTGAAGCGCCTGCCCAGAGTCGGCGGCACGAAAAACCCTGACCTCCAGCGCATCCAGGCCGCGATGCCGGATTTGATCATCGCCAACCAGGAAGAAAACAGCCAGGCGAGCCTCGCGGCGCTCGCCGCCGAGGGGTTCCGGGTGTGGCTCACCTTTCCGCGCACCGTGCGTCAGGCGCTCGACCTGTTGCACGACCTGGTGCGCTTGTTTCGCGTGTCGGCCATGGGCCATCAACTGTCGGCGCTGGAGACGGCTTACGAGTGGGCCAGCCTGGCTGCGGAGAACACGCCGCCGGTCAAGGTCTTCTGCCCCATCTGGCGCGAGCCGGGCGCGCACCCGCCCGCGGAGGGGCCGCGCTGGTGGATGACGATCCACCGCGACACCTACGTGCACGACGTGATCCGGCTGTGCGGGGGTCGGAACGTGTTTGCCGACCGTGAGCGGCGTTACCCCCTGGCCGCCGACCTGGGCGAGTCTCAGGCGGCAACGCCCGGCCCGGCCGCCGGGCGGGATACCCGTTACCCGCGTGTGACGACGCAGGAAGTGGCCGAACAGGCCCCCGACCTGATTTTGCTCCCCAGCGAACCTTACCTTTTCTCCGAATCTGACCTCGCCGCTTTCGATGACTTCGGCGAAATCCCGGCGGTCAAAAACAAAAACATCCGCCTGGTTGATGGCAGCCTGCTGACCTGGCATGGCATCCGGGTGGCCAGGGCGCTGGCCGAACTTCCGGCGATTATCAATCCGGGTGAAGCCGGGACTGAAAACGTGGCGTGGGAGTAAAGGAGGCAATAGTGACACTCCCCAGACTTGCTCTTTTCCTCATCACCAGCCTTCTGTTAATCGCCTGCACCTCCTCGACCCCAATACCTTCTTCCACGCCGCCCCAGGCCTATCCGGCGCCGGCAACTATTCCAGCGCACAGCCAGCCCATCGGTTATCCGGCCCCAGCGGCGACCACCAGTGAGACCATCACGCTGACCTATCAAAATTTCGAGATCGTCCCGCCTTCACTCACCGTTAAGGCGGGGACATTGGCGACGTTTCTGGTCAAAGACGGGACGCACCAGCCCTATACCTCCGACCCCGCGCCCACTTTCGACTCTGGCGTTCCACTGAGCGCGGGCGCGACCTACCAGTTCACTTTTGGCACTCCGGGCACATTCACTCTATCTTGCCGCCTGCACGATCAGATGAAAGCTACGCTCGTCGTCGTTCCCTGACAAAAGGAGCCTGATATGGGCACTGCGCCCCAACCTGCGCCGAAGAAGTCGGCTGGTCCACCCGCCTCCGTCAAAATTGCCATCGCCGTCATTGTGGGATTGATTCTGATCGGCTTCAGCCTGTTTTTGATTCTAGGCCGCGGCGCCACGCCCAGCCTCGCCACGCAAAAAGGCTTCCTCGGCACGCGCGGCACCTTGTTCGCCGACATCAACCTGATCGCCGAGATTATTTTGCTCGTCGGGTTGATGGTCGGGTATGGCCTGGCTCGCGGGGGAAACATCCCCGCGCACCAGTACAACCAGACGACGTGGGTGTTGTTTAACATCGTGCTGGTCATGTTCATCATGACCGTGTCCTATGGTCGGCAGGTCGCCCCCGGCGTCCCGGCCAAACTCCTCCAGGCGTATTACGGCGTCTCGGCGCTTCACTCGGTCTTGGGCAGCCTTACCGTGCTGTGCGGCATTTATATCCTTCTGCGCATGAACAGACTGCTGCCCAAGCCGCTTCGCATCTCGTGGTGGAAGAACCTGATGCGGATGACCCTCGGCCTGTACTGGCTGGTGGGATTGTTGGGCCTCGGCACATACTACGTGTGGTACATCCAGCCGCGCGAGGCCGTCGAAACGCCGGAGGTCGCCAACGTCACGCCTGTCCCGGCGGGCAAGGTCATCGTCCCGATGGCGAACTACGAATTCATCCCGAGGGATTTGACCATCCCGGTCGGCGCGTCGGTCGTCTGGCGCAACGACGACCCCGACCCGCACACGGTCACCTTCGACAACAAGGACTTTCCGGCGTTTGGCTTTGAACAGGCCGCGACGAACGAGATCACCTTCGACCAAGTCGGCGACTATTTTTATTACTGCGAGTTCCACGGCTCGCCCGGCCTCAACGATATGGCGGGGGTGATCCGTGTCGTCCCGGCGGACCAGCTCGCCGCCGTGCCGACCTCCGTCCCGCCGGCCACGCCGACGCCCCAGCCGACCGCTCCGCCGATTGCCGCCGCGCCGCTCAGCCCGCTCGGTTTTGGCAGTTTCCGCGACGGGAAGAAAGACGGCGACGAATTTGACTTGCGGGTGATTGACCTGCCGCCGGCCTCGGGCGGCGAATATCAGGCGTGGCTGACCGGCGAGCAGGGCGCGCTGCGCCTCGGCGTGCTCACGCCCGACGCGAGTAACACCGCCGAACTACAGTATGTTGACCCGCAGGGGCAAAACCTGCTGGCGCTCTACTCCGGCTTCCTGGTGACCCTCGAGGCCGCCGGGTCAACGCCGGCCTCGCCTTCGTCTGAGGTTGTGATCGGGGGCGGGGTCCCGGCGGGCGCGCTCGGCGCGGCGCGGAATCTGCTCGTCGCCGCCGAAACCACGCCCGGGAGCCGCGCGTTGGCGGTCGGGTTGATTGACCAGGCCGAAGAACTGTTCATCCACACCCACGCGGTGGAGAACGCGGCCGAGAACGGCGACCCAACCTCGCTCAATCGGCACGGCGAGCATATGCTTGCCCTCCTGGCCGGCAAGCAAGGGGCGAACTACATAGACCTGACCGGCGACGGCTTCGTGTCTGATCCCGGCGACGGCTTTGGGATTGCGCGCTATGCGGATGCGATTGCGGATCAGGCGCAGGCCGCGCTCGCCGCGCCAGACGCGACTGACAACGTGAAGCTGCACGCGGAGCACTTGCGGGTGATGGCCGACAACATCCGCGGCTGGGCGAAGGAGATGGAAGAACTGGTGCTCACGGCGCACGATGCGCCGGCCGACGGCAAAAAGAGCGCCGCCTCGCAGGCCTTTACTCTGGCGGCGCACATCCTGAACGGCGTGGACGCGAATGGCGACGGCGCCATCGAGCCAATCGCAGGGGAGGGTGGGGCGTTCACCCTCTATGCTCATGCGCAATATCTCGCGGCAATCAACGCGTTGACTGAAGAGAGCATGGCCGCGACCGCCGCCGCCCCGACGCCCGAAGCGACAAGCGCCGCTCCCGGCGCGACCGAAACCCCCGCGCCTTCGCCGACCCCGGCGGCCACCGCGACCCCCGGCCCGGCGATCATCGTCTACCGCAACTTTGAGATCGTCCCGGCGGAGACGACGATCAAGGCGGGCACGAGTGTCGTGTTCGTGATCCGGGACAGCCTGCATCAGCCGTATAACCAGACCCCGCCGAACCTGTTTGAAGCCCCGGCGAACCTGGGCGACGGCCAGACGATCACCTTCACCTTCAACGAGCCGGGCACGATGACGATCCTCTGCGGCTACCATGCCCGGATGCAGGCGACTTTGATCGTGACGCCATAATATGATGATTGACTTGTCGAATCTGTTCCTGAAGCGCAACGCCGAGTCGCGGTCGCTCTCCGCCGAGAATTTCCGCGGCGAGAAGGGGCAGGGCGGCATGGCGACGGCGGCGACCACGCTGTTTCCTCCGGCGGCTTACAACGCGCGGGAATTAGGGCCGGGGTGGAAGGTCTCGCCGTGCCTGTCCATCCCCGCGGGGAAAAGCGCGACGATCATGGATAACGACGGCCCCGGCGTGATCCGGCACATCTGGTTCACGTTTGACCCCCGGTGGTATCGAGACCTCATCCTCCGCATCTACTGGGACGGCCAGCCCACGCCCTCGGTCGAGTGCCCCGTCGGGGATTTCATGTGTTGCAGTTGGAATCAGCGGCAGAACATTCTGGCTTTGCCGATTAACGTGAATCCCAGTGGGGGGATGAACTGCTTCTTCCCAATGCCATTTCGGACCCATGTGCGCATCGTCGTCGAGAATGACTCCCCCAACGACCTGCCGCACTTCTTCTATACGATCAATTACACGCGCGAGGCGATCTCAGATGATGCCCTGTACTTTCACGCCCAATGGCGGCGGACGAACCCGCTCAAATATGGCGAGGTGTATACGCTCATTGACGGCGTGCATGGGCAGGGGCAGTATGTCGGCGCTTTCATGGCGTGGCAGCAGAACAACGCCGGGTGGTGGGGCGAGGGGGAAATCAAGATGTACCTGGATGGCGACCGGGACTTCCCGACGATCTGCGGGACCGGGACGGAGGACTATTTTGGCGGGGCGTGGAGTTTTGGGGCGGACTTCTCGGCGCCCTGTTTCGGCTTCCAGCAGGTGTCCGGCAAGTCAGGCGAGGCCGGAGCGCGCATGACGCTCTACCGCTTCCACATCTTCGACCCGGTGTTCTTCAAATCCGATTTGAAAGTCACGCTGCAGGCGCTGGGCTGGCGGAGCGAGGGGCGCTACCTGCTGCTGCAAGACGACATCTCGTCCGTCGTCTACTGGTATCAGACGCTGCCGCCGGCGCCGTTCCCACCATTGCCGGATCGTAACGCGCGAGAAATAATCTAAATGACTGATCGCCTCTTCACCGAGCGCGAACTACAACGCTACAACGGCGAGTGCGGCGAGCGCGTGTATATCGCCTGCGAGGGCATCGTCTACGACGTGAGCGACTGTCCCAAGTGGCGCACCGGCCTTCACGAGCAGTTGCACTTCGCCGGGATTGACCTCACCCGTTCTTTCCCCAAAGCCCCGCACACCGCCGAGGTGTTCAACCGACCCTGTGTGAGGCGGGTGGGGGTGTTGAAAAGAGAACTGTCAGCAGGTTCATAGCCAGCGGGGGAAGTTTTCCTGGCAGGGACGTTTCGCTTTTCAAGTGGGGGTGATAGAATCACAGTCGGCCAAGGCGGGGCAAACGTCCCCGCCCGCCCAGGAGTCTTGCACCCATGCGCTTCTTCAACACCGCCGGGCCGGTCAGAGCCGATCTCCATTATGTCCTACCGCCGCTGCGCCGCCTGGACTTAGAGGACCTGCTGGCCCTCATCGCCCAGCAAAAGTACTTCGTCCTGCACGCCCCGCGCCAGACGGGTAAGACTTCCTGCCTGCTGGCCCTCCAGGACTTGTTCAACCAAACCGGCCAGTATCGCACGCTGTACGTCAACGTCGAGATTGCCCAGGCCGCCCGCGAAGACGTGGCCGCAGCCATGCGCGCCATTTTGAGCGCTCTGGCTTCGTGGGCGCGCGCCGCCTTTCCCGACTCGCCCCTGGCGAAGGACTGGCTGGAAATTCTAAACCAAAGCGGCCCCTTTTCTGCCCTGGAAGAAGCGCTGACCCAATGGGCTGAGCAGAGTCCTATCCCCTGCGTGCTGTTCATTGACGAGATTGATGCGCTCGTCGGCGATACGCTGATCGCCGTGTTGCGCCAGTTGCGGGCCGGCTACACCAAACGCCCCGCTCGCTTTCCCCAAAGCATTATCCTGTGCGGCGTGCGCGACGTGCGAGATTATCGCATCCACTCCGCCAGCGAGAAGGCCATCATCACTGGCGGCAGCGCCTTTAATATCAAAGCCAAATCCCTCCGCCTCGGCAATTTTTCCAAAGAGGACATCGCCGCTCTCTACCAACAGCACACCGCGGAGACCGGCCAGGTCTTTGAACCTGCTGTGCTGGACCTGGCCTGGGAGTTGACCCGCGGCCAGCCCTGGCTGGTCAACGCCCTGGCTTACGAAGCGTGCTTCGAGATGCCCGCGGGCCGTAACCGTCAGCAGCCTATCACCGCCGAGATGATGCTGGCGGCCAAAGAAGCCCT
>DAOTXG010000191.1:0-5866 GCA_034435515.1 Anaerolineales bacterium | reverse complement strand
GTCAGGTTTTGCTCCCGCCGGATTTGTAATCCGGCGGTGGATTGCAAATCCGCCGCGAGCAGGTCGCAGTTGACCGTTGGCGATAAGCCATAGGCGACAGGCGATACGCTTTACTCCTTACCTTTTACTCCTTACGTTTTACGCCTCACGCTCTCCCCCGCCATCATCAACCCCAATTCCTCCTCCGTCACCTCGCCGGGTCGCACCAGGCCCATGAGCTCGCCGCGATGCAGGACGGCGAGGCGGTCGCTGAGGGCCAGGACCTCTTCGAGTTCGGTCGAGACGTAGAGGATGGCCGCGCCGCGCGCGCGCTGGTCGAGGAGGCGGCGCGCGACGAACTCGGACGCGCCCACGTCGAGGCCGCGCGTCGGCTGAGCCGCGAGGATCAGGTCAGGTGCGCGCGAGAGCTCGCGCGCCAGGATCACTTTCTGCTGATTGCCGCCGGAGAGCGCCCCGGCTTTGGCTGCCGGGTGCGGCGCGCGGATGTCGAACTCTTCCATCCTGTTCTCGGCGTTCCGGTGGATGGCCTTCCAGGACATGAACCCGCTGCGCGCGAAGGGCGGGCGCGCAAACAGGCGTGAAATCAGGTTCTCGCTCACCGAGAAGTCGAGCACCAGCCCCATCTTATGCCGGTCTTCGGGGATGTGGGCGACGTCCCGATGGAGAAAGTCGCCGGGGCTGCCATAAGTCGCCGCCTGGCCGCCGATTTTGATCTCGCCGCCGGCGACAGGCCGCAGGCCTGCAATCGCCTCGACCAGTTCGCGCTGGCCGTTCCCGTCCACGCCGGCCACGCCGACGATCTCGCCGCGATGCACGTCGAGCGAGAGACCCCGAAGGGCCGGCTGGCCGCGGTCGTTCAGCACGCGCAGATCGCGCACTTGCAAAACGACCTCGCCCGGCATGACCGGGGGCTTATCAAGCCGGAAGACGATCTCGCGCCCGACCATCATCCGCGCCAGTTCGGCCTTGTTCGTCCGGGCCGTCTCGACCGTGCTCACCACCCGGCCATCACGCAGCACCGTCACGCGGTCGCCGATTTCCATCACCTCGTCCAACTTGTGACTGATGAAGATGACGGCGTGGCCTTCACGCTTCAGGCGGCGCACGATGTTGAAAAGCTGGCGAATCTCCGGCGGGGTCAGCGCTGCCGTCGGCTCGTCGAGGATGAGCAGCTCCGCGCCGCGATAGAGGGCGCGGATGATCTCGACGCGCTGCTGCCTCCCGACCGAGAGCTGCCAGACAAAAGCAGCAGGGTCAACTTCCAGCCCATAGGCCAGCGAGAGGCGCGTGATCTCGCGGCTGGCCGAACCGAGGTCGAGCAGCGGCTCGCGCGGCGAGCGCATCCCCAGGACGATGTTCTCGACGACCGTCAGCGGCGGGATGAGCATGAAATGCTGGTGCACCATACCCACGCCGAGCGCGATTGCCTCCCGGCTGCTGCGTAGATGAACCTCCCGGCCTCTCAAAATGATCCGCCCGGAGTCAGGCTGGTGCAGGCCATAAAGGAGGTTGACGAGCGTCGTCTTGCCCGCGCCATTCTCGCCGAGGAGCGCGTGAATCTCCCCGGCGCCCACCTCCAGCGTAATGTGGTCATTAGCGACGACCCCGGGGAAGACTTTAGTAATTTCCTCGACTCTCAGCAAAGAAGTCATATCACTTACTACTTACTACTCACTCCTTACTCCTTACTACTTACCACTTGTCATCTGCCACTTGTCACCTTACCACCTTGTCACCCCTCCCCCGCCACATACGTCACCCCACTCGCCGCAGGGCCGCGCGAGCGCCTCGCCCCGAACAGCGCGAACAGGGTGACGACGTAGGGCAGCATGACGAGAAATTGATAGGGGATGGCCGCGCCGAACGCCTGGATGCGCAGCTGCAAGGCGTCGGCGAAGCCGAAGAGCAGCGAGGCCAGCATCGTCCCCAGCGGCGTCCAGCGGCCCAGGATGATGGCCGAAAAGGCGATGAACCCGCGCCCCGCCGTCATCCCCTCCTGGAAGGTGTTGAGATAGCCGATGGAAAGCAGCGCGCCGCCGATGCCCGCCATGCACCCACTCCACAGCAGGGTAAGATAGCGGACGCGCATCACGCGGATGCCGGCCGCCGCGGCGGCGTGGGGGTGCTCGCCCACCGCACGGATGGCGAGGCCCCACGTCGTCCGGTAGAAGATGAAGGCTGTCACACCCACCAGAGCGAAAACAAGGTAGACAAAGGGCAGATGGTCGAAGAGCACCGGGCCGAGGCCGGGCAGGTCGCCGAGGAGAGGGACTTTCCAGAGCGGGATGGTCGGCGCGGGGTTCTGTCCGGCGGCGAAACCCATCGCGCTGCGCAGGAGGACACCCGTCAGGCCGAGCATCAGGATGTTCAGCCCCACCGCCGCCACAATTTGATTGGCGCGCAGCGTGACGACGGCGACGGCGAACAACAGCGCGGCGAGCAGTCCGGCCAGCGCTGCGGCCAGCACCCCAAGCCAGGGGCTGCCCGTCGCAAGCGCGGTCAGGTAGGCGGCGAGCGCGCCGCCGAGCATCAACCCTTCCAGGCCGATGTTGAGCACGCCCGCACGCTCGCACATCAGCCCGCCGAGCGCGGCGAACAACAGCGGCGTGGTCAGCCGGAGGGTCGCGTAAATGAGGTCACTCGACCCCAACAGCTGCAGCAGGGTTGCGAGCATCTCTCGCCTCCAGGCGCGCGGGCGCAGGCCGACGCGCGCGAGTATGCTGTAGGGCCGCGCCGACCGCCATGAACAAAACCGTCAGGCCTTGAATGACGTAGACGACCACGACCGGCAGCCCGACGGCGGTCTGCATCGAGTTGGCGCCGGTCCGCAGACCGCCGAAGAACAACGCGGCCAGCAGCGCGCCGAGGGGGTGCAGCCGCCCGACGAGGGCTACCGCAATCGCGTCGAACCCCCAGCCCGGCGAGAAGCCCTCCAGCAGCCGGTATTGCACGCCCGCGATTTCGACCGCGCCCGCGAGGCCCGCCAGCGCGCCGCTGAGCGCCAGCGCGATCACGGTCAGGCGCGTCACCCGGAGGCCGGCGTAGCGTGCGGCTTCGGCGTTGTAGCCGACCATGCGGAGTTGATAACCGAGCGTCGTGTGAAAGAGCAAGACGTGCACGACCGCGGCCATGACGAGCGCGATGACCAGGCCAAAGTGCAGATCGGTGTCCTGCAGAATGACAGGCAGCCTGGCGGAGTCGGCGATGGCACGCGTCTGGAAGTTCCAGCCCGATTCGCGCAGCGGGGCGTGCACGAGATAACTGACGATGGCGATGGCGATGTAGTTCATGAAGATGGTGACGACGACTTCGTTGAAGCCACGCACGGCTTTGAGATAACCGGGGATAGCGCCCCACAGGCAGCCGCCAATCATCCCAAACAGCAGCGTGACGAAAATGTGGGGGAGGGCCGGCAGACGGAGGTTGATCCCCGCCCACACCGCGAACAGCGCTCCCAGGTAAATCTGCCCTTCTGCGCCGATGTTGAACACATTTGCGCGGAAGGCGAGCACAATCGCCAGGCTGGTGAGCATGAGCGGGATGGATTTAAGCAGCGTCGTCGCCGCCAGGCCCTGGTTGCCGACGGCGCCCTGCAACAACGCCAGATACGCCCTCGCCGGGTTCGCGCCCACGGAGACGAGGACTACACTGCCCGCCAGAAATGCGGCGAGCAAGGCCCACAGCGGCATGCCCCAGACGGGCATTCGCACGAAAAATTCGCGCCAATTCGCGTAATTCGCGGCAAAAAACCCTTTGACCAATAGCGTCTACTGAACTTCTGGGAGAGCGACCTTGTCGGCCTTCAGGTCTTCGAGCGCCTGTCTCACCGCCGCCTGCGCCTCCGCCGGGACCATCGGGCCGAACATGGAAATGTCGGTGATGCCTTCCTTCGCGCCGACGACGTAGTTGCCGCCTTTGAATGTCCCGTTTTCGATGCTGGCGACGGCTTGCTGGAGCATCACGTCCACGCGCTGGAGGATGCTCAACGCCACGTTGTCGGGGGCCAGGTGCGACTGGTCGCGCGTCCAGCCGATGACCAGGCCGCCTTTCTCCTTCACGGCCTGGATCACGCCGACGTTGGCGTTGTCGCCGTTGGCGAGGATCACGTCCACGCCGCTGGAGAGCTGCGCGAGCGCGGCCTCTTTGGCCTTGGGGATGTCCACCCAGCTGCCGGTATAGGCGGCGACGATGCTGGCGTCTGGGTGGGTGGCTTTGATCCCCAACTCGTAGGCCGACTGGTCGGCCTGGATGGTCGGGATCTCGACCGCGCCGACGAAGCCCCACTTGCCTGTTTGCGACAGGCGCGCCGCGAGCACCCCGGCGAGGTAGCCGCCCTCGCCCGGCTTGAAGACGTACGAGGCCAGGTTGTCCGCTACCGCGATGCCGCCGATCTGGACGAACTTGACGTTCGGATGCTTCTGGGCCGCGGCCAGCAGCGCGTCGCCATACTCGAACCCGTGGCCGACGACGACGCCAAAGCCCTGGTTGACGTAGCTTTCGATGTTGGAAGCCTGATCGGCCTGCGCCACCATCTCGGCGTTGGCGACCTCGTAGCCTTTGGCTTTGAGCGACTGGAGGGCTTCGTAGGCGGTTTGATTCCAGCCTTCGTCGTTGATCGGGCCGGAGGTCAGCAGGGCAATCTTCAGCGTGGGCGTCTCGGTCGGGGCGGGCGCGGCGGCCCCGCCGCAGGCCGAGAGCGCGAGGCTCAACAGCAAGACAAGCGTCGTGAATAGCCAGCAGCGCTTCATATTTCGGTCTCCTCCATTTTCCGTGTTGCCAGACTTTCGAGGTCTCCGAGACCCCGAAGGTCTTGAGCCGCGGAATCGTGAACTGCTGATTTTGAATCTAATCAGGGCAAGGCTTGCACCCCTTTCGATACGCCGCGGCTTTCTGCTCTATTCACAACACGGGCAACGCGTTCAAACAATTCATCCAGACTGAACGGAATCGTACACCAATCGTGAAAAGAATACGTCTCATAGAGATAGTCCGGAAATCCATCGCTACGTTCAAGAAGAGTAACGGTCGGAGGTAACTTGGGGAACAGTTTTGTCAATCCGCTCATCCCGTCGGCGCCCGCTAAAGCCATACTGAGAGTCATTACAAGGCAGCTCACTGTTCGTTCTCGTAAAACTGAAACGGCTTCGGTGATGCTAGCGACGAAGAGATATGGATATGGGCTGTCATATTTTTCAAGTGCTTGATTGAGGATAGAGCGCATATCCTGGTCGCTGATTGCAAAAAGGATTGGATCTCGCTTGGTTGCCGCTTCCATAGGCTACACCTTCGGTGGGGCACTGGGGGCATTGCCGACGACATTCTCGCTCGCGTCAGTCGCCAACTGGCCTTTGCTCATATCCAGCAGCACCAGCCGGTTGCCCCACCGATCCTGCACTACCGCGCTGCGAGATAACTGCTGCCAGACCTTCGGGGTCTCGGAGACCCCGAAGGTCTGAGCCGCTCTTCGTCTCCCCTGTGACACTATAGGGGTTAAGAAAATGGTTTTGACTCGGTGTCAACGGATATGCACCCGCTTCGCGTAAACGGATAGGGTGCGACGAATCCGTTTATCCGTTTCGTGTCCGTTGACACCAGATTCAAAAAGCAAATCTTAACCTCTCCAGCAGTCCGTCCATCTGATTAAGATGGACCCTGCCTCAGCTGGGCCTCAGTGAAGCGCCCAACTATTACTTAAGCCGAACATCCTGCATCGCCCGCCACACCTTCTCCGGCGTGAGCGGCAGATCGCGGAGGCGCACGCCGACCGCGTCGTACACTGCGTTGGCGACCGCCGGGGCGACGCCGTCCATCGGGATTTCGGCGACGGCTTTCGCGCCGAACGGGCCGCTCGGCTCGTAGGTCGGGA
>DAOTXG010000190.1:0-14440 GCA_034435515.1 Anaerolineales bacterium | reverse complement strand
CACCGTCGCTTCACTCCAGGTGTTGTCGGCGACCCGGTGAAAGTCCCCGCCCCTGGTCGAGTCGTTGACGTTGTACAGACGCAGGATCGCGCTGGCGATGGGCCGGCCGGCGACGCCGGAGACTTCAAACTTGAGCAGGAAATGTTCGATGGGGCTGTTGTCCACGCTCAGTCTCGCGGCGGAACCATAGTTGGTGTCGGGCGCGCTGCTTAACACGGTCGCATCCTCCGCCGGCGTAAAGACCAGGACCGGATTCGGGGTCGCCGTTGGGGTGGGCGTGGCGCTCGGCGTTGGCGTACGAGTCGCGGTGGCGGTTTCTGTCGCCGTCGGCGTTCGTGTATCCGCCGGCGTGGCGCTGGGCGTCAACGTGTTTGACGCCGTTGCGGTCGGCGCATCCGTTGCGGCTGCCGTTGGGGTGGCGCTCGGCGTCGGCGTGTGAGTCGCGGCGGCGGTCTCTGTCGCCGTCGGCGTATCGGGCGGCGTAGGCGTGTCCGTCGGCGTCGGCGTGCCGGGCGGTGGAGGGTTGAATTCCTTCCAGCCGAGGTCGGGGGCCGCGCCGGAGAAGTCCGTGATGGGAGTAGGCGGGATGGCCTCCCCATCATTGGCGATGTACTGAGTGACTCCAGCATCAATGGCCGGGGAGCCGGCCAGGAGCACCAGGCCGCTGAAATCGTCGTCCACCGTCCCCCACAGCCCATCGGGGCCGGGGTTCGGCGCGGACGCGAAGAGCGGATCCTGCCCGAACAGGTTGCCCGCGCCGAGCGTGCTCTGCTCGGCATCCGTCCCGTTATTATGAAACAGGGTGTAGGCCGCTACGGAGTTGCTCCCCGCCGGGCCCTTCACCCTCCAGACACCGCGGTTGGTCGAGTTGGCGATGATGTTGTTGAAGGCCACGAGATTATCGCCGCCCGAGAGGCCGTAGTTGTTGCCGTACAGCGTGTTGTTGTAAACCCGGATGGCCTCCACGATATCGGCGCCGGAAAAGTCCTCGACGGTGTCGGCGTTGGGCATCAGGCCGATGCCGGCGAAGCGGCTGTCGCCGATCAGGTTGCCGGTGATGACGAAACGGCGGTTAGTGTCCACGAGTTGGCCGTAGTCAATGAGTTGAATGCCATCCTCATCGCTGCCGATGATCACGTTATTGCGGATGGTGATCTCGATGGGTTGGGCAGGCGCGCTGGCATCCTGTAGCCGGATTTCGATCCCGTCGTCCCCACTGTACATCAGGCGGTTGTCCTCAATGACCAGGGGGCGGTTCATGTCGTCCAGGTCAATCGCATCATCGCCCGAGGCGAAATAGACGTTGCGGCGGTTAATCCCCCCGCTGCCCTGGCTGTAGTCAAGCGCGTCCCCGGATTGCGTGAAATAGTTATACTCGACGATGAGCTCTGAGTGCGCGGTGACGCCATCGCTGCCGTAGCGAATGACAAAGCCCCGAATCGTGGGCATCGGGGAGACGCCCGCCGGAACGGTGATGGCGCCCACCGGACTCGCCGCCCCGCCGTCAATGAGGGTGGTGTTGTGGGTCGGGTCTACGGGATCGAAGGATTCGGCGGTCAGGACGAGGAATTTATTGAGGGTCAGGTTTTCGACATACACTCCCGATCGAACGATAATGGTATCCCCCGGGCTGGCGGCGTCAATGGCGGCCTGGATGGTAGGGTAATCATCTGGGACGATTCGCGTTGCCGCCGGCGTTGGCGTGGGGGTTAGTGTGCCAGTTGGTGTGGGCGGCGCGCCGCTCGGCGTCGGTGTGGCCGTTCCCTCCACACTGACGACCAACTGTGGCGCAAATCCGGCGGCCCCTTCTTTCGAGGTATAGCCTGCTTTGTCAGTCGAGGTGGTTGTCACCCGTACGCTATACGTGCCATCCCCGGTAATCAGGGAGGTCAGATCCACTTCGTACCAGGTATTCACGCTGACGGCCCCCAGCGAGGCCAGGATGGTCACGTCGGCGGCGGGCGCCGTGTTCCAGGTGACGGTGCTCTCGCTCCAGGCGTTGTCGGCTGCTCGACGAAAGTCGCCTCCCTTGCTGGAGGCATTGACGTTGTACAGGCGCAAGCGGGCGCTCGTGACGAATTGATCGTCGACGCCCGAGACCACGAACTTGAGCAGGAAATTTTCGATGGGGCTGTTGTCTATGGTCAGCGTCGTCGCGGCGCCATAGTTGGCGTCCGGCGCGCTGGCGGCCACCATGGCGTCGTCGGTCGGCGTAAAAGTCAGAACCAGGCTCGGCGCCGCCGGCGGCGCGGCCGCCGCGAGGCGAGCGGCGACGTCGTCCCCGAGGGCGAGATGCGCTGCGACGAGCAAGACACGCGCCAGATATTTCCCCCGCTTGATCTGAACAGAAAGTTGTCGAGTCCGGAGACGGTCCTTCATCCTAACCTCCTCCCTCTCGTCTATCCTGGCGCGCTTTTACTCGACGAAACGCAGGTCTCCGTTTCTATCGTCTCTTTTCACGCCGATTTGCTTCGGCCCAGGTCGGGCTGCGCCCCCGCCAGGCCGACGGCTTGTTCGTCCAGGAGACGATGAGGCGGGATCGGGACCCCTCTTTTCATCTGAATGATGACTAAGGTCAGCCAGCCGAGCATCCGGGCCAGGTTGAACGGCAGTTCCCACAGATAGAAGGCCAGCCGCCCGCCTGGGGTAAACTGGACCGGCGCCCGCTGGTAGCCCAGCGCGTCCATACTCCGCCCGGCCGCCAGCTGGATAAAAGCGATATCAGAGCTCGAGAGCACGTTGCGAAAGCGGCCGATCGGTTGAGTGGAGATGACCCCTGGCTCAATCTTGCCAAAGGAACTGTTGCCGCCGGTGTTCTTGTGCTCCGGCGCCCCGTCCATCGTCAGCATCGCCGGCGTATACTCTTCGCCGATAAAGTCGCAGACCTGGCGCAGGACTTCTTCCGTCCGCTGCGTCAGCGCCTCGAAGTGGACAATCCGGTACTGATCGGGGTAACGCTGCTGGTTGCGGAGCGCCGCCCGCATGGAATGCAGCCAGCGAGCGGTGGCCGCGCCCACCCGGCTGACCGTCCGGCCATGCCGCTTGCGCACCGAGGCGTACCGGTCGCGCGGGTCGCGGCTCATGTGAATGATGCGGGCGTCTGGATACTCGGCCAACACGCGATCGGCGTAGTGCTCGGTGTGCAGGGACTTGTCGCCCCAACGCGGCTTGCCTCGGCGTTCGGCGTTGTGCTGATGAAAGAGCGCAAACAAACGCCCGTAAGTCGCCGGGCCGGCCCGGAATTCCCGGCGGATGCGGTCGGGGTCCGGCTGGAGGTGCTTCATGCGGTTGTAGCGCGCCATGTCGCTCAGGCAGCGCTCGAAATTATCCGGCTGGCCCAAGTCGCCATACCGCTCGTGGAAGTAGCACCACATATCCGTGCGCCGCACCATGGAGATGTTCGGATGGGACGCCAGCAGCGCGTACATCAGGCTCGTGCCGCTGCGATCCGGGCCGACGATAAAAATTGGTCCTCGAGTCATATCAGTTGCCTCAGTTCTCCTAGTTCCTGCTCACAAACGCTTGCCGGTACAAAGCGATATGGTCGGCGGCTTGTTTTTCCGCGCCAAACTGCGCGGCGACGTGCTGGCGCGCGGCGGCCCCCATGGCCCTGGCCCGCGCCGGGTCGGCCAGGAGGCGCAGGATCGCCTGCTTCAGTCCGTCCACGTCGCCCGGCGGGACCAGCAGGCCGGTTTCGCCGGGGATCATCACCTGCGTGGTGCCAGAGACTGCGGTGGCGATAATCGGCAGCCCGCTGGCCATCGCTTCCACCAGCGCCATGGACAGCCCCTCCCACAGGGAGGGCAAGACAAAATAATCGCTGGCGGCGAGCAAGGCCGGGACATCGCTCCGCAGCCCCAGGAAGTGAATATGCTTCTCCAGGCCCAGGCGCCGGGTCTGGGTTTGCAGTTCTTCTCTCAACTCGCCATCGCCGACGAAGAGAAGGTGGAAATTGGGCGCCTGCGGAATGACCCCCGCCGCGGCTTCGACGAGATAGCCGTGCCCTTTTTGTCTTTTGAACGTGGCCACCACTGCCATCAGGTGAGCGTCCTCCGCCAGGCCCAGTTGGCGGCGGATGGCCGCCCGGTCCACCGTCTGCCGGTAACGCTCGACGTCCACGCTGTTACAGATGACGGCGATCTTGTCCTGAAGCGGCCCCAACTCGGCCACGAGCGCCGTCTTCACTTCGTCGGAAACGGCGATAAAGCGATTGACCCAGCGCGCCGAGGCCCGGTAGAGCAGGCGATACGCCCATTGTTTCGGGCGCAGCAGCCATTTATGCCGGGCCAGATGGTCCTCGCGCAAGGTAAACCGCGCGTTCTGCACCGTCCAGAACACCCGCAGGTCGGATTGAAAGCGCAGCGTCAAAACCAGAAAATCCAGGCTGCGGAGCAAATGGGTCTGGATGACATTCACGCGATGCTTTTTGACCAGCCGGACTAAGGCCTGCCGCATCTGGAACAGCTCCGTCACAAATAAAGGCAGGGCCACGACGCCGTAGCGCCGGGCAGGCAGGATTTCGACCGGGATGCCCAGACGCTCGATCTCCTGGCGGAGCGGGCCATCCTGGAAGGCGCACACGACCGGGTTGCAGCCTGCTGCGGCCAGATGCTCGGCCAGGGTCCGCACGACCTCCTGCGCGCCGCCAATATTCAGATTACTGACCACCTGCATCACGCCCAACCGACCATTCTGCATCGCGCGATCCTTGCGAAGAAATGCGGCCCAGACCCTAAGCGTCTCAAAGACCCTTAGGGTCTGAGGCGCGCCTCAGAGGCGGAGCGCCAGGGGCGACCGCCGGGCTGACGCGCGGGTTTAACGCCAACAGCCTCGCTTGATGGTTCAACGCCCACTCCGCCTGGCTCACGGAGTCGCGGGCGGAGATCAGTTTGCGCACCGGGCCGATCGTCTCGAAGTAAGAATTCCAGTACTGTACCGCCGCTTGCAGCCGGTAGAATCGCCAGACCTGCGGCAGCCACTGCCACTCGTCGGCGCTCAGGGGGTATTCCGCCTGGTAGGCCTCCATGAAACAGCGCATGCTTTCGACATCGTACGCGTCGCCGACGAACCGGAATCTCGCCAGGCACGATACCAGGTCGGTCAGCCGCCATTCCAGGCACGTCAGTTCGAAATCCAGCGGCGCGGCCCTCTGCTGGAAGAGCAGGTTGTGCAGGCCGTAGTCGCCGTGAATGATGAGGCGCGGCAGCGAGGCGGCGCTCAAGCGTTCGTCCAACCGGGCCAGTTCCTCCAGGAGAGCGCCGCTGTGGCGGACGAGCCAGTCCGCATGAGTCTTTTCCAACTCGCCCAGGCCGCGCGACCTTTCTTTCAGTTCGCTCACTTTTTCGATATGCCAGGCCAGGTCCCGGCGCCGGGCGCCGGTGTAGGAGGTGAACCCCAAATGATGCTGCCCCTCCGGGACGAACCCCTGGAGCTGCCAATGAAAGCGAGCCAGCGTCTGCCCGGCCATGGCCGTGAGCCTCAGGCGGTGCGCCCGCAGCAGATAAGTGGAAGTGTAGTTCGTCCCCGCCATGAAGTGGAACAGAGCGTAATTCCGGCCGCCCTCGCCGACAAAAGTCTCGCCCTGGGGAGTGGCGACCAGCCGCGGCGCGGGAAAGTTCAACCCGGCCAGGCGGTTCAAAATCGAATGCTCGTAGACGATGGTTTCCGTCTGCCACTGCGGGCGGTAAAGCTTGAGCACTTGCTGGCCGGCGGTGGTCGTGAGCGCCACGTTGCGGCCCCGCCGGCCGATCGGCAGGTTCTGCGGGGGCCGGGCCAGTTCCAGCCTGTACCGGCTGAGGACCGGGCCGATCACGTCGGGGTCAATATCCAGCGGGCGCAGGCGCGACCCGATGAAGGCCGCCACGCGGGCTGGCCGCGGCGCGTGAAGGAGGCGAGGCGGTAGAAGCAGAGGGACCCGGCCTGCGCCGCTGTGAGCCCCACCCGCGGAACCCGCGCGGTCAAACGCCGGGAGCATGGCCAGTTTTTGGCGCAGTTCCGCCTGCGCGAGGGCCGGCGTCCCGCCGGCGTTGTCAACTTCAATCACGGTCCAGTCCTGGCTTTTGATGTAGCCCAGAGTCAGGTTGACCACGCGATGGGCGTTGGCAATGTAACGCGAGATTTCAGGCGGGCTCTTATGCCGCAGGGGCGCCCAGACGCCCCGGCTGCGCACACGCCCCTCGCACACCTCCCAGGGGGCCTGCAGAAAAATCACCAGGTCGGGCTGGGGCAGTAAATTCACGTAGGCCGCAATCCGCGCCGGGTCCGGCTCTTCTACGTCCGAAGCATTCAACTGCACCACCCGGTGAACAAAGCCTTCGTCCAACACCAGCGCTTCATCCGGCCAGGCATGGGTCCGCAGAAATTCGTAGTAGCCGGTCAGGTGAAAGAACCAGTACAACGCGTGCCGCCGGGCCTCCGCCGGCCGCCGCCGTTGGGAGTCGAGCACCTGCCGAAGGAGCCGCGAGTTGTTGAGAAAAAATCGGCCTCGGGCGAGAAAACTGAGCCAGTAAAAAACCTGCCACAACAAGGGCTGGCGCAGTGACGGCGGGGCCAGGCGGTTGACCGCTTCGCCGAAAAGCGTCCGCTGCGCGTAGGGCCGGGCGGCCTCCACGATTGTGCGCGCGTCCATCCCCCGTTCGCGGAGAAACTCAATCGCCGTCGGCAGGAGCGTCGTTTTGCCGGCGCCCGGCGCGCCAATAAACTCGATGATCATACGCTGCTTCCACAAAAAGACACCGAGGCGCCCATCGCTTACAGCGCCTCCCAGAGTTTGGATTTCAGTTGGCTCACAACCGTCTCGAAAGGCAAGTCGGCGTTGAGATGAAACAGGCGCGATTTTCCGGCGTCCCTCTGGGCCGTGGTCGTCAATTCACCCACGGCCTGAGTCTTGGCCTCGACGGCGGCCAGACTGTGATCCGGCTTGCGCTGCATCGAAACGTCGGGGCTGACGTCCAGCACAAACAGGTAATCCGGCAGGTGAAACCGGCGATAGAGGTCTTCCTCCATCCGGGCCAGGGCGCGGATGACCGGCCCGTGTTCGCCCGCGACGGTCAGGGGGATTTGAGGGCCGTCCAGGAGCCGGTACTCGCGGCGGGTGCTGATCGTCTCCAGCGGATACCGGTCAAAGATCACCACCGAGCCATCCAGCGCCTTTTTCCGGCCGGCCAGGTAACGCCGATAGCGATCCTGGCCAATGGACAGGTGATGGAGGCACAGGAGGCCGTCCCGCAGTCCGCCGACCCAGCGGGAAAACAGATGGGCTTCGCCCAGCGCGCGCGCGACAGCGCGCTGGCTGCGCCGGGCCATCCGGAAGACGAGGTACAGCCCCCGGCTGAGGCGGGAAGGCTGCTTGCTGCCCAGGTAGTAGACGTGCACGTCCAACTTCCAGCTCAGCCACTTCGCCAGCATCTGGCACATCGTGGATTTGCCCGCCCCGTCGGCGCCGACCAAAGCCAGCGTCACGCCGCCGTTCACCGGCGTCATGCCGCGGTTGGGTGAGAATTTGAGGAAGGAGCGGCGCCGGCGCCACATTTCCTGAAAGTATTTCAGCGTGGCCTGCGGACGAGAGTAGCGTTGGTAGGGGCGCAGCGCCTGGCGGACGCGTTGGCGCAGGCGGTAAAACTGGTAGCCCGCTCGCGGCGTCGCCACGACTGTTCGTAAGAATTCCAGCACCACCTCGGCCGGCGCGACGTCGGCGACGCGAGCCAACCTCTCCGCCACCTGCTCCAGGGTCGTCTGCGCCAAAAGACTCCTGATTTCGTCCAGGATGTGCGGCGGCAGGCCGGGCGAACGAATGGACAGCACATCTTTGAGCGCGTCCCGATCACGATACTTGAGCAAGGCCCGCAAGGCGAGGACGATGAGTTCCAACTCCAGGGCCGGGACGTTCACCCCGCACTGCTGCCGCACTGAATCGAGGAACTGGGTCTCCAGGGGCAGGCGATAATTCTTGACAAACTGCTCGCCGAGCACGAGTTGATAGTGAACGTGCAGATGAAACGACTGGCCGCTGGCTGGATCGAAGCCCAGGTAGTCCTCCAATCCAGGGTAGCGTTTGCCCGGCGGGGCGGCGATGGGTTTGACGTCGTGTTCGAAGAGGACCTGCCGGAAGGCCTGGCTGTGCGCGCGGTCCACCAGCAGGTCGAGATCTGTCCGTCCCCGCAGCGCCAGTTCCAACCGCGTGTTGCTTTTCCAATGGCAATAGCGAATGCCGCGCCCGCGCAGAGCGCGAAAAAGATTGGCAACGGCCTCGAGCGAGGCCGGTTTTTCCTGAACAGTCACTTAGATCCTTCCCAACCAGGGTTTTCCAGCGAGAGACGACGTAACAAACTCAGGCCGAGGCCTGGGCCTCGCCGGGCGTCAAGTAAGCCTCGGCGAGATTGGCGATCAGGCCCAAAGTGGCCCACCATAGCCCCAGGGCAAAGACAACCTTATTATTGTGAAAATTATTCACGACAATCTGGTTCAGCAGGATCAACCAGAAGATCAACAGCAATCTCCTACCCCAAAATTCTTCGGTTGGCATCCTGGGCAGAGCGCGAAAGGTCAGGCCCAGCCACCAGAGGACTGGCGCCAGGAAGAGCGAGAAGCCGATTATCCCTTGCTCGGCAAGCAGCGTCAAGTAGGAATTATGGGAGGCGTGGTCTTTGGCGGCATTCACCAGATCGGCCACCCGCCCCTGGAATTGACGGTCGTAGAAATCAAAGTTGCCATATCCCCAGCCCCACAGCGGCTTCGCCTCGAACATGCGATAGGCCGCCAGGAAGATCGGCAGGCGGCTCAGGGCGCTTTCCTCCGATTGCTCAGAGTACAGGCGTTGGCCCGCCCAATCCATCGCCCAATCGAAGTGCGTGAGCAGGAAGCCGCCGCCTATCAGCATGACCACCACGACGACGAGACCCAGCCGGGCCATAAATTTCGGATAAAGGTAGATCAGCCCCAGAGCAGCCAGGGCGCCCCCCAGCCAGCTTCCCCGCGAAAACGAGAGGAAGACACAAAAACTGGTCAGTACAAACGCGGCGAGATAGAGCGTGCGAACCAGCCCCGGCTTCCGACTTAAAGCGGTCTGTAAAAGCAGGAAGCTGGCAAATACCAACGCCGTGGTATAAGTCGCCGGATTGGTCAGCGAGCCGGTCGTCCGCTGCCCCACCATTTCCCGCCAGGTCGAGGGCAAGACCCCCGGCGCGAGCCAGGAGACGATGCCGATGACCGACTGTGAGACGCCCAGGAAGAAAACGACGGGCATCAGCAGCTGCAGGTCTCTGGCGCCAGCCCCCGACAACCGGACGACCAGGTACAGGCACATGGGGCTGAAGACGCGATCGTAAAGATGGTACGTCGTCGCCAGCGGATCAAAGTTGAGCGTGAGGATGGAGTAGAGGCTGACGACTAAGTAGCCCGCCATGGCCGCCTCGGGCCAGCCCAGCCGGGGCCATTTGCGCGGGTTGAGGCCGACTAACGTGCTGAGCACGACGACGCCGACTGTCGCGGGCGGCAAGGCCCGGTGGATCATCCAATAGACTTGACGCTCGGCCATGGTTTGCGTCGTCGCCAGAAACGGGGACATGGCTAACCACAGGATCACGGCAAAGAAGGGATAGCGATGCAGCAAGACAAACGCCGGCAGAGCGGCCAGCAGCCCCAGCATGAGCTGCCAGTTTCCGGTCACGACCAGAAAAGCGGTAGCCACGGCCAGGCCGGCGCTCAGGCCGAGCAGAAGCCAGGCCGGATCAACGCTCAGTCTGGGCCGATTTTGAGCAGCGGCCAGGTGGAGCGATTTATTCAACAAGATCGGAACGAAACGCGGCAAAGACATAGGGTTTAGACCCTAAGGGTCTTAAAGACCCTTAGGGTCTCAGTCCTCAGGGCAGGTTGATGGCGTCCACGTCGTTCGCGCCCAGCCCCCACGCGCTCCCGACGAAGAAAAGGGTCGGCGAGTAGGTGCAGGCGGTAACGTCTCCGAGCGAGGTGGGCGTGCAGACGAAGACGTCCTCGTCAAAGCCGGAGACGCCCGGCACGGCGAAGGGATCCGGCGCAGACAGGTAGATGTCGCCGTTGGCGGCGACGTCCACGGCATCGACGTCCTCCGCGCTATCCCCCAGACCGACGTCCGACCCGTCGAAGTACATGGCCCAGGTACCGCTGGTGTTCTCGCCCAGCGTGGCCGGCGTGAAGGCCAGCACGTCTTCGTCCTTGCCGGCGACGCCGGGCACCGTGGGGCTGCCGGTGGTCGAGATCAACAGCCGCCCGTCGGAGAGGAGATCTATTGCGTCAATATCCTCGCTGGCGGTGTCCAACCCGACGTCGTTCCCGTCGAAGTACAGGCTGAAGCTCCCGGCGGTGTTCTCGCCGAGCGAGGTGGCCGTAAATTCCACAATATCCCAATCGTCTACCGCGAGCGTGCCCAGCGTGGCCGGGTCCTCAAAGGACATCAAGATCGTGTCGCCGTCAACAATGGTGAACGCATCCACATTCTGCCCACTGCTGGCAATACCTACGTCCGAGGCGTCGAAGAATATGCTCCAGTTCGCGCCATCAAAGTATAGGATATCTACATCCTCCGCAAGCACGCCGCCCACTGTGCCGCCGTTTCTTAGAGACAGGTAGAGCGCCTGGCCGGACGGCGTCGGGGTGATCGTCGGCGTGGGCGTGCTGGTCGGCGTCGGCGAAGGTGTCGCCGTCGCGGTCGGCGTCGGCGATGGCCCGGGGGTGGGCGTATCCGTCGCCGTGGCCGTGGGTGTAGAAGTCGGGGTGTTGGTCGGCGTCGGCGAAGGCGTCGCCGTCGCAGTCGGCGTCGGAATAGGCGTTTCCGTCGGCGTGTTCGTTGGCGTGGGCGTCGGCGAAGGCGTCGCCGTCGCGGTCGGCGTCGGCGTGGAGGTGGGTGTGTTCGTTGACGTTGGCGTCAGCGTCGCGGTCGGCGTGTGGGTCGGCGTCGGCGAAGGCGTCGTCGTAGCCGTTGGCGTGTGAGTCGGCGTCGGCGTCTGCGTCGGCGAAGGCGTAGCCGTCGCGGTCGGCGTCGGCGATGGCCCGGGCGTCGGCGTATCGGTTGGCGTCGGTATTGGCGTTTCCGTCGGCGTCTGCGTCGGCGTAGAGGTAGCAGTCGGCGGGGGTGTCTGCGAGGGCGTAGCCGTCGTGGTCGACGTCGGGGTAGAGGTGGGCGTGTTAGATGGCGTCAGGGTCGGCGTGGCCGTAGGTGTCGGCGAAGGCGTCGCCGTCGCGGTCGGCGTCGGCGTGGGTGAAGAGTCCACCGGCAGGCTGAAAGCGTCTACGTCGTTCGCCGCCAGCCCCCACGTGCTCCCGTCAAAGTAGAAGGTCGGCGAGTAAGTGCAGGCGGTAACGTCTCCGAGCGAGGTGGGCGTGCAGACGAAGACGTCCTCATCCTCACGGGGGAGGCCGCCCAGGGTGACGATGTCCGTCGTCGAGAGATAAATATCTCCGTTAGGCGCGACGTCCGCCGCATCAATATCGGGGCCGCCGCTCAGTCCGACATCCGATCCGTCGAAATACATCGCCCAGGTCCCGCTGGTGACGTCGCCCAGGCTGGTCGGCGTGAAGGCCAACAGGTCTTCATCCTTGCCGTCAACGACTCCGGTGACGCCGGGGGACCCTAAGGTCGAGATCAGCAGCCGGCCGTCGGGAAGGAGTTCTATCGCGTCTATGTCTTCGTTGGTGGTGGTTAACTCGACGTCGGCGCCGTTGAAATACATGGTGAAGGATCCGGCGGTGTTATCGCCGAGCGAGGTGGCCGTGAATTCCACGATATCTGTGTCAGCCACCGTCAGACCGTTTATCGTGACGCCCCGGTCGAAGGACATCAGGATGGTGTCGGCATCCACGACGAAGAAAGCATCCACGTCCACTCCCCCTACGCCCACATCAGAGCCGTCGAAGTGCATGGCCCACGTCGCGCCGTCAAACCAGAGGATGTCTTCGTCGGCGAAGCTCACACCCCCGACCGCGCCATTGCCGCCCAGAGACAGGTACAGCGGGTTGGACGACGGCGGCGGGGTCGGCGTCTGCGTCGGCGTCGACGAAGGTGTAGCCGTAGCGGTTGGCGTCAGCGTGGGCGAGGGGCCGGGTGTGGGCGTGTTAGTAGGCGTGGGCGGCAGCGTACTGGTTGGCGTCCGCGAAGGCGTAGCCGTAGCGGTCGGTATAGCGGTGTTGGTCGGCGTCGGCGAAGGCCCGCTCGTGGCCGTATGGGTAGCGGTCGGCGTGGACGTGCTCGTTCCAGTCGGCGTCGGCGTGGGTGTGTGCGAAGGCGTAGCCGTAGCGGTCGGCGTGCGACTCGGCGTAGGAGTGTTGGTTCGCGTCGGCGTCTGCGAAGACGTAGCCGTAGCGGTTGGCGTCGGTTGCTGATTGCCTAATGAGATTTCGTACACCTTGCCGTCGTTCTCGTTCGGGTCGGGGCCATTGTCCACGCCGCGGCTGGCCATGTAAACGTTCTTCACACCCGGGTTCTGGCTGCCTGGGCCGTAGGCCAGGCCCGAGCGCGGTACGCTCCCCAAGAAACTGATGTCATACGTGTTGACGAGCGCCCCGGCAAGTGTTGTTTCCACGATGGTGTTATCGCCGCCGACGGTGCTGACGATGAAGAGCGTGCCGGTATCCGAGTTGTATTCGATGCCTTCAGGATCGCGCAAGCCCAGGGCGAACGTGTCAAACTGACCGATGAATACGTCATCCCCCCCGCCCACGACGCCGTTGGGTCCCAGATCAACGACGTAAACCTCGGTTCCGGTCCCATCTGAGATAAACAATGTGTTCGCCCCGTAACCTACTCCCTCCGGGTCCAGACTGCCGAAGGTCCTGGTGTCGAGAGACGCAACCACGTCGTCGCCGGTGCAATATATCCCATCCGCCCCAAAGTTCACTTCGAATATCCTATCCGCATCGTCATCTGAGAAGAAAAGACGGCCGTTGTCGGGATTCACTGCTGCGCCAGTTGGCTCTCTCGAGTAGAAATTCGGAGGCGAGGAGGTAGGAGGGCTAGCCGTGACGCAGGTTGAGGACAGACTGCCGGCGGTCGTGGATTGAAACACATTTTTGCCCTGCCAGTCAGGGTGATTTTCGTCAACCTCGCTGTCGGAAATCAGCAGCCCACCTGTAGCCGGCCGGTAGCCAATCCCCGCCGGGTCGGGGCTGGACGGATTCCAGGCTGCCTTGGAGGTATCAATGGTATTGACCAGCGAAGCCGGAACGAGCGCAGCAGCCAGGGCCGGCGGCTCGCGAAAAGACACCTCGACGATCTGGCCTTCCCCTGGCGCGCCGGCCTGCAGGCCGCTATCGGCCACATACAGATTCGTGATGGCCGGGTCGTCGGTGGGGTCGGCGCTCCGCGCGAAGAACATGCCCTGCGGGTCACGCAGCCGGAGCACGGATACGTCCAGCGTCGAAACCAATTGGCCGGTTTCGGACACCTCGTAGATCTTCTGCTCTGCCGGACTCGAGACGTACAGATGACGATTGGCAGGGTTGAAGGCCAGGCCGCGCAGCGGCGCGTTCCCCAACTGGTTGAGGTCAATCCGGACAATCCGGCCATCCCGGGCCGCCGCTGCGCCGTCAAACCGGAGTTCGGGGTGCGGGGTGACGCGGACGATGCGACGCGCCGCCGCGTCCAGGATAAACAGGCGGCCGTCGCGTGGATCGAAGGTCATGCCCTGCGCCCGCTGCAGGCCAAACTGCTGGACGGCAAAGCGCCTGACCGCTCCGCCGGAAGGGTCCGGCGCCCCAGAAAGCCCCACCCGGATCTCAACCAGCTCGGCAGCCGCCGGATCAAACCACATCAGGCGGTTGGCCCGGCTATCAAAAGCCGCGTTCACAGGATCGGAGGCCACTGCGGCGACGCTCACTACCCCGGCTGGATCCTCGAACAACGTGATCATCACCACTCTGGAGCGCGCCCCGCCGGACGGAGCCGACAGCACGAGAAAGGCATTGGCGGCGGGCGAGAAAGCCAGGCCGACCGGACGGGCCACGCCAAAATCGGCGGTGTCAATTCTCCGCAGCTCGGCGAAGTAGGGCGCGACGCCCTGCGCCGAGGCGGTGGCGCTTGCCCCGAATGAAGCGAGCAAGAGGACGCCCGCCATCAACAGCGCCGGGATCGCCAATTTCCTATTCCGGTTCACCACCGACATTTCGCATCTCCCGAGAAGGCCCACCAGTTGGTGCGGCGGGTCATGGCGATGTGGGGATGCGAAGCCAGCACGGCGTACATCAGGCTCGCGCCGCCGCGCTCGATCCCCGCCACAAAGATCAGTCCACGCTCCATCCAGATTTTCCGCCTTTTAATTAACCGTCGAAGTATCCAAAAAAGTTTTCCCTACTTTTTTGCTCCCGCCGGATTTGCGCGAAGCGTCCGGCGGCCGGGCGGCGGATTGCACACTTGCCCTGGCGGGCAGTGCCAGGGAATCCGCCGCGAGCATGAAAAAGTAGTAAGAAGTTT
>DAOTXG010000189.1:0-5600 GCA_034435515.1 Anaerolineales bacterium | reverse complement strand
TTGGCCTATTATAGTGTGTGTCGGTGCGTAAGGAGGTGGGCATGTGAGAGAACAAGGACTTGCCGCAGTGCAACTGCGGCAGAACGACGCTATCTGACAACGTTTGTGCGCACACAGGACTTGTTGGATGCTTGTGGGAGGAGCGGGTTGGAGATAAACTACCCCAAAAGGAGATTTCAATTATGAACCCCACCCCCGCTTCACCCCCTCCCGCTCCGGCCAAAAAGTCATCGCGTCGCCCGTTGTTAATTGGCTGCGGCGTGCTGGCGCTGATCGGCCTGGCCTGCGGGGGGGTGTTGGCTTACTTCGGCTGGCAGGCTGCGCAGCAGCGCGCGGCGTACGAGGCCGGGCATCAGGCCTACGAGCAGGGCGACTGCCAGGCCGCGCAGGGGCATTTCGAGCGAGCGCTTTCCTTCAGCGGCTCGGACGAAGTCGAGCTGCTGATCCAGAAAGACCAGAGGGAATGTGAAGCCTTCCAGCCGGCCGTGGACTTGCACGAGCAGGGCAGCTACGCCGCCGCGCTGATGGCTTACTACGAGTTTGTGGACCAGCGCCCGGACAGCCCGCTGGTGGTCGTCGCGCAGAGACAATCCGAGGCGCTGTTTGGCCAGGCGGATGCGTACGACATTGTCAGCCTGGATGTTTGCCAGCGGCTGGATGTCTTGCTCGGCACCGGACTCATTCCTCAACCGGACGACCATTTGCCCGGCCTGTATTATGAGTGCGGGCAGTTGTTCGAGGCGGAGGGCGGCTACACCGAGGCCCTCTTCTTTTACGAAACCTTCCGGCGTGATTACCCGGACCACGCGCTGGCCGGAGACGTGGAGGCGGCGCTGGTGCGGGCGACAATCGCCGAAGCGCAGGCGGCCGGCGCCGGGGCCCTGCCCGCGCCGCAGGCCGTCAGCAGCGGCGGCAGCGGCCCGGCAGTGGTCGTCATCCAGAACGACTCGCCGGAGCGATTGAGCCTGGTCTTCAGCGGCCCGGATGTGCGCCTGGAAGAGTTGGAGCCATGCGACGATTGCGTCAATTTTCAAGACACGGGGCCGGAATTTTGCCCGGAGCAAGGCCCTATCGGCCGGTATACGCTTCCGGCTGGCCGCTACGACGTCGTCGTCAAATCCATCAGCGACGCCGGCGTGACGCCCTTCCAGGGCGTCTGGGAGCTGAACCAGGGCGAGGAATATTACTCCTGCTTCTTCCTGGTCACGAGCGCGTCGCCGTGATGATTGTGAAACAGGGTAACTGTTACGCACGATGAACGCTCAGTCCGTGAAGAACGGCGCGCCGACTGGCTCGACGCGCGCCGCGCTCCGCCAGCGCCGGCGCTACGCGCTGTGGGCCTTGATTTTTATCGCCCTCGGCCTGGCGCTGCTCGTCGCCAATCTCGGCCTGCTGGCGCCAGGCCCAGTGGCGCGCGCGGGGGCCTGGCAGGCGGCGCTCGTCATCGTCGCCGGGCTGGCCGTCGCCGCTTTCAGCCGCGCCGCGCTCAATTTCGCGCCGCCGTCGTTCGCGTTTGACCGCGAGGAGTACGAGGCGGCCTGCTTGCAGGTTGCCTCGTTCGCCGCCGACATGCGCGTGGGCGTCTTCGCCGGGACGACCCAACTCGCCGTCGGGCAGTTCTCCGGCGAGGCCGGGCCGGGGCTTCAGATTGACGCCGCGCGCGGGCACGCCCGGCTCGTCTTCGACCACCGCGCTGCCACGCCCTTTATCTCCGGCGACTGGTCAGCCGACCTCGCCAAAAACCTCCCGTGGTCTTTCGATTTGCGCTCGACCCTCGGCCATTTCACCCTCAACCTGCGCGACCTGAACGTCGTTGGCTTCAGGCTGCGCTCGCTCGCCGGGGACGCGGATGTGACTCTGCCGGCAGTCGGGCAGGGGGAGATGGATTTGCATTTGACCTTCGGCGATCTCACGCTCCACCTGCCCGAGGGCATGGCCATCAAGATCCGCGTGACGCGCGGCCCGCTCGCAGATATCCAACTGGACGAGAAACGTTTCATCCGGACCGGAGAGGCCGAGTGGGTTACACCCTACTTCTCCTCCTCCCCCAACCGTTTTACCTTCACCCTCACCCTCGTGACGGGCGACTTAACTGTCATTTGAGTCTGGCGGGCTGACGACTAAAGTCGTCACCACGAGTTCATCATTTTCAACTTGACTGACCACTGGTCACCAGCGACCAGCCGCTAACCGCCAACCGCCCCTACCCCCAACCCATTGACCCCTCTCCCCCAGCGCATATAATTTCAAGCATGTTTTTGCGTTTGCGCCGACTGGTCATCACGCTGATCCTGGCCGACACGCTGGCAACTCAACTCGCGCTCCTCGCCGCCGATTACTTCCGGCGGGTGATCCCGCTGGGAAATACGCTCGGCCTGCCCGTTTACCTCAACCCAGTCATTCAACTGATCGCGGCCGTCGTCTTCTTCACCAGCTTTATGGCGCTGGGCGTGTACAATATCCAGCGGGACACCCGCCCGATGGGTGACCCGGCGGGCCTGGTGCGCGCGGTGGGCGCGGCGACTTTCGCCTTCGCCGGGGCGCTGTACTTTTCCTTTCGCGATTTTCCCCGCCTGGCAGTCTTTTATTTCCTGGTCCTCGAACTAGCCCTGCTCGCCGGGATACGCTTCGTGGCGCTCGTCGCCCTGCGCGTTCTGCGCCAGCGCGGTCGGCCGCTCAGCCGCGTGTTGCTCGTCGGCGCGGGTGAAATGGGAGCGGCAGTGGCCGAGGCCGTGCAAGCGCGCCTCGGCGACTCGGTCGAGATCGTCGGCTGCGTGGACGAGACGGCGACGGCCGGCCCCGCCGGGTTGCCGATTGTGGGCCGGCTGGCGGACGTCCCCGACGTGGCGCGCGCCTACGCCGTGGACGAGGTCATCCTGGCGCTCCCCTCGGAACAATACGCGGCGGTGGAGGCGCTGGCCTACGCGCTCCTCACCTTGCCCGTCCGCATTCGCCTGGTCCCGGACTACCTGCGGCTGGTCGTCGTGCAGTCGTCGGTCGAATCGCTGGGCGGCATCCCGCTCATTGGCCTGCGCGAGCCGCGTTTCTCCGGCCTCACCTGGGCCACCAAGCGCCTATTTGACGTCGTCGTCACGACGGCTCTCGTCCTGCTCACCTGGCCGCTGATGCTCGTCATCGCGCTGGCTATCAAACTCGATTCGCCGGGGCCGGTCATCTTCACGCAGCAGCGCGTGGGCGAGAATGGCCGGCTGTTCCGGATGCACAAGTTCCGCACAATGGTCTCTAACGCCGACCAGCAGCCGCCGGCGGCCATCCTGGACGAGAACGGGCAGCAGATTTATAAGACCCCGACCGACAAGCGCGTGACCTGCGTCGGGCGTTTTCTCCGCCGCACCAGCCTGGACGAATTGCCGCAATTCTTTAACGTCCTGAAAGGCGAGATGAGCCTGGTCGGGCCGCGCCCCGAGGTGCAGTTCATCGTGGAGCGATACGAACCGTGGCAGCGCCAGCGCCTGGCCGTGCCGCCGGGCATCACCGGCTGGTGGCAGGTGAACGGACGCAGTGATTTGCCCATGCACCTGAACACGCAGTTTGACCTGTACTATATCCGCAACTATTCGCTGTGGCTGGACGTGAAGATTTTGCTGAAGACTGTGAGCGTCGTCATCGCCGGCCAGGGGGCTTACTGACCTGATTCTGTATTCCGTATTGTGTATTGCGTGAAAGGGAACTCAAAGAACTCAGGGAACTCAAGGGTCGGCCATGCCTAAACTCAACTTTAGGCCGGCGGCTGCGCGCGTGGGGCTGGTTCTGGCCGTCGCCTACCTGTTGTGGGTAGGCGGGGCGTATCATGGTCTCGTGCTGTTCTGGCTCAACGCGCTTTCCGTCGCGCTGATGGTGATGGGCCTGGTCGCCTGGTTTGCCTGGCGCCGCACGCGCTCGCGCGGCTTCGCCCAGACTCCCCTCGACGGCGCGATCCTCTTCGGCTTGGGGGCCGCCGCGGTGAGCGCCATCTTCTCCATCGATCCGGGCCGAAGCGCAGCCGCGGTCTGGTTGGGGGCCGTGTGGGCCGGCGTCTACTGGGCGACAGTGGACGGCCTGGCCGAGGGCCTCAGCCGGAAATGGCTGGGCCGGGCGATTTATCTTTCTGGCTTAGTGGCCGTCGCCATCGCCGTGTGGCAGGTGATCGCTTTCTGGCGTGACTGGCTGGCGCTGGCAGGGGGGCAGGTACAGGGCCTGCCTCTACTGGAGGTTTCTTTCCGCGTCTCTGCGCCTAATCCCACCGCTATGAGCCTGAACTTCACCTGGCCGCTCCTGCTGGCCGAGATGATCGAGAACCGCAGGCGCTGGCTCAAAGTCCTGATGGGGCTGACGCTTGCCGGGGCTGCAGTGGGAATGTTCTACACATCCTCGCGCGGGGGATGGCTGGGGACCGGCGTCGGGGTGTTGATCTTCGCCGTCGTCAAGCGGCGAAGCCTGGGGGCGCTGATCCGCCGCCTCCTGGCGCGCCCGGCTGGCCGGGCAGCGGCCAGCCTCGGCGCGATAGGTGGAGCAGGAGCACTTGGCGTGGCGGCGGTGGCGGCCGCGCGTTCGTTGCAGCACGCCTCACATGGCGCAACGCTGGCCGACGCGCGTGGTTGGTATTGGGAGGCAGCCTGGGCGGCTTTCCTGCGTTCGCCGGTCACCGGACAGGGGCTGTTCACTTTCGCCTCGGCTTTCCTGCCTGTGTGGCCCGTCCCGCCAACCCAGATTTACAATCAGGCGCATGGCGTGATCCACAATCTTCTAGCCGAGACTGGTCTGCTCGGCCTGGGTACCGCCGCCCTGCTAGTAATTGTCTTCGTCCGCGCGCTTCGCCTCTCTGCCCCGGTCGTAGGGGCGGGCCTTGCGCCTGCCCTGGGGGAAGTCTGGCAAGCGGCGGCCCTGGCCGCCCTGGGGGCCAGTTGGACGCATGGCCTTTTTGAGACGCCCTACGTCAACCCCGCGGCGATGGTCTTGAGCGCATGGATGGCGGCGATGGTCATGCCCGTGACCGGGCGGGGGGGGTTGGGGGGGGTCTTGATGATTCCGGTCGTCGGTTTGGGGCTTTGGTCAGTCTGGGCTTATCAGCCTCTGCACCAGGGGATTGAACTGGGCAATCAGGGGCAGTGGCCGGCGGCGGCGGCGCGGCTGAACGAAGCCGTGCGGCGCGACCCGCTCTCGACGTTCGCCAAATTCCAGGCGGCCTATGCCGCCCAGCGCGTCGGCGATCCGGCGCGCGCGATAGAACTTTATCAGGCTGCGTTGAAGCGTGAGCCGGGTTATTCAATCAACTGGGCCAATCTCGCCGCGGCCCAATGGGCCGCAGGTCATCCGACGGCGGCGCTGGATTCGCTGGCCCACGCGCGCTCACTCGCGCCCCCCGCCGAGGTCTATAGCCGGACCGAGATCGCCTGGCGGGGTGAGTACGGGCATCCCAATGCCCGTATGCCTTCCCTGCCTTTATCGGACTCCGATTGGCTTGACGTGCGGATTGCCCAGGCGCTGGGCGGGCGGCTGGAAGTTGCCGCCCTGGAAGCAGACCGGGGCTGGCTGGCGGCCGAGTTCGAGGCCCGGCGACTCCTGCCCGGGCAAATCGTTCAACTGGCTGGCATAGAAGT
>DAOTXG010000188.1:0-28323 GCA_034435515.1 Anaerolineales bacterium | reverse complement strand
CCGCCGTCCACCTCGCCGGGGACATACGTGGTCCAGCCGGGCGACGTGTTGTGGCGCATCGCGCTCAAGTTTGGCGTAAGCGCCTCGGCCATCATCGCGGCGAACAACCTGACGAACCCCAATCGGATTTTCGTGGGGCAGAGGTTAATCATCCCCGTTCCCGGCGCGCCGCCCGCGCCGACGACCAGTCCGCCCGCCGCGACGGCCACGCCGCCGCCCACGGCGACCCTGCTGCCAGGCAACATCTACATCGTCCAGCCGGGCGACGTGTTGTGGCGCATCGCGCTCAAGTTTGGCGTGAGCGCCTCGGCCATCATCGCGGCGAACAACCTGACGAACCCCAATCGGATTCTCGTCGGGCAGCGGCTGGTCATCCCCATCCCCGGCTCCGGCGCGCCGCCCGCGCCCACCGCGGGCACCCCGCCGCCGACAAGCGTACCCCCGCCGGCCGGGTCGGGCGGCTTTGAATTGGGCGGACAGGTCGCCGCCTTCTCTGCGCCCGACAAGATGAAGCAGGCGGGGATGTTGTGGGTCAAGAAGCAAATCCGCTGGTCGCCCGGCATAGGGGCCTCGGCGGACGACATCAACGACGCGCACGCGAAGGGCTTCAAGATTCTCTTCAGCGTGGTCGGCCACCCGGAGGACATTTCAGGCGGGCGCAACTTCGACATTTTCGCGGCCTACGTGGGCGAACTGGCCCGCCTGGGCGCGGACGCCATCGAGGTCTGGAACGAGATGAACCTCGACCGCGAGTGGCCGGCCGGGCAGATCAACCCGACGACCTATGTAGACATGCTGCGCCGCTCGTACAACGCGATCAAATTCAAGAACGCGAACACGCTGGTGATCTCCGGCGCGCCGTCGCCGACGGGCGCGGAAGGCGCGTTCGGCCTTGACCGGGTGTGGAACGACGATCGCTACATTCGGGGCATGGCGGCGGCGGGCGCGGCGTCCTACGCGGACTGCATCGGCGTGCACTACAACGAGGGCATCATCAGCCCCAGGCTGACGACCGGCGACCCGCGCGACAACTACTTCACCCGCTACTATCAGGGGATGGTCAGCACGTATTACAACGCCTTCGGCGGGCAGAGGCGGCTGTGCTTCACCGAGTTGGGATACGTCTCGCCCGAAGGCTACGGCCCCCTGCCCCCGCTCTTCGGCTGGGGCGGCAACACGAGCATCGCCGAACAGGCGCAGTGGCTGGGCGAGGCGGCCAGCCTGGCAAAGAGCAGCGGGCTGGTGCGGCTGTTCATCGTCTACAACGTGGACTTCACCGTCTATGGCGACGATCCGCAGGCGGGCTATGCCATCATCCGCGCGGACGGTTCGTGCCCGGCGTGCGCGACGCTGGGGAGCGTGGTGGGAAGCCGGTAGGAGCAACGGATCGGGCGAATTGGGCGGATCGGGGCCTCCCCATCCGCCCAATTTTCTGCCTTCACCGTTTCTTCTCCCTCTTGCAGGTGACAGAGCGCATAGGGCAGGTTGTGCCTGGCCCAATCCGCCTTATTCCCCCAATCTGCTGCTCTTCCCCCTCACGCTTTTATAAAGAGCGGCTTTAGCTCACTATCGTTGAAGTTGACGAGGAGGCCCAGGGGCACTTGCTGGGCGCGCAGCCACTCGCGGAAGGTATCGAGGTGGAGATCGGCGATGCTCTGAATGGCAGCCGGAAAGACCATCAGCGTGTCCCCGATGCGCAGGTGGCCGAATTTGAGTTCGCCGAGGAGCGCATCTTTGTAGAAGACCTGTATCGCTTTGAGCGGCCTGGCAGGCAGTCCGCGCAACTTGAGCTCGTGATAGCAGGCGTTGGCGTAGATGCGGCGGATGAACCCCGGCCCCAGCGTCGTGTGAACTGCAAACAGCCCGCCGACGACCTCGTACACCAGCTCCGGCGCGATGAGTCCGTCCAGCGCGCCGTCGCTGACCGCGCGCTCGACGGGCGCTTTCGTCACCCGCGGCTCGCGCCGCGCGAAGTACACCCTCTGAAATTCCGGCTTCGGCCCACCGAAGTTGAATAGCAGCCCCACCTGTTTGCCCGTCACCTTCAGATACGAGAGTAATTGGGCCTTGTGCAGGCGAGTCAGTTCCGCTTTGACCTTGTTCTCGACGACGATTTCCCCGGCGATGAAAATATCCAGTATTTGCTTGCCGACGATGCGCTCCTTGTAGACAATTTGATACTCCGGTTGCTGAACACAGCGTATCTCCGCCGCGTTCAGATCGTGCACCATCGCCCGGTCGTAGAAATACTCTGGATAGATCCGCCCCGTGCCGTTGTAGACGTCGTAGTAGACGCCGATGATGGTTTGGGTGAGGGCTTTATGCAGAAGCTCGGTCACGAAGCGGCCTTTCTAAACAAGGGTGGGTACAGCAACGGATTAACGAAATACACGGATCAATCCGCCCAATTCCCCCGATCCGCTGCTCTCTTCCCCCTCACTTCCCCTCCTCCCACTGCTCGCACGTCTTGCGATACGGCTCCTCCCCAAAGTACTGCGCCCATTCGGCCCGTGTGAAGTTGCACCCGACTGTTTTGCAGGCCAGTTCAACCAGTTTTTTTAAATTCATGTCCCAGACGCGGGCGGTGGCGTCCCCACTGCCGGTGACGAGCCAGCGGCCATCCGGGCTGAAGGCCAGGGCGGAGATAGGCCCTTCGTGTTCGTTCGGGGGCAGGCCTCCAATATGGGCAAGCGCATCGCGCAATGCCTGGTTGGAGGCGGTGACATGTCGTCCAGACTTTTCGGCGTAACGTTAGGCCTCTACGGCCAGGAGCAAAGCTGTGACGGCTTGTCGCCGGTCTATGGCAACTTTTGCCTGCGCCGCCAGTTCTCCGGCGCGGGCCAGGTTGGCCTGCCGCTGCGCCTCGTCGTGCTGCGCTAAAGCCTCGGCTTCGGCGGTCGCCCGGGCGTCGGCGTTGGCCTGGGCCGTGCCGGCATTCTCCAAGGCCAGGGTGCTGACCGCTTGAGCGGTGGCCGCATTGCGATCGGCGCTGGCGGCGTTTTGGCCTGACTGGACTGCAAAGAATCCGGTGGCCAGGGCCAGCACGACCGCCGCCGCGCCCACGATGGTGATGACCCGGTTGCGCGTCCGCAGGCGGCTGGCGGCCCGGGCCTGCTCTTCCGCTCTTTGTTTCTCGGCCTCCGCCAGTTTATGCGCAGCTTCCAACTCACGCTGCCGCTGCGCTTCGCGTTCGGCTTCTTCGCGCTCAGCCAATTCGCGCGAGGCGGCGACGAACTCTCGTTCCAGCGCATTCATCTCGTCCGCGTGCGCTTCGGCCCACTCTGCCGCCTGCGCCAGCCGCGCGCCGCGATACACCTCGCCCGGATCACGGCTCAACTTCGCCCATCCCTGCGCCGCCTCGGTGAGATGACGGTGCAGCCTTAAGCCCTCGCGGTTCTCGTTCAGCCATTCGCGCAGCGCCGGCCACTCGCGGATGAGCGCCTCGTGCGCCACTTCGGCGGTGTTCTCGCCGATGGCGACCAGCCGCGCGTCGGCCAGCGTCTTCAGCACGGCTTCGACGGCGGGCCGGTCTTCGGGCTTCGGGATCAATTCTTCGAGCGACGCCCGGCGGCGCGTGTCCTGCGTGCCTTCGCCCAACTCTGTCAGGCGCAGGAAGATGCTTTGCGCCATGGCCTGTTGTTCGGGCGTGAACCCGGCGTACACTTGTCCGGCGGTCTTGGCCAGCGCGCCGCTCACGCCGCCCGCCTCGGCATAGCCGCGCAGGGTGAGCGTCCGCCCGCGGCGGCGCATCCACGTCTCCAACAGCGCGTGTGAAAGCAGGGGGAGCGCCCCTGGCTCGTCGCCCACGTCTTTGAGCAAAGTGTCTACCAATCCCGGTTCCAGTTCCCAGCCGCCGCGCTTCGCTGGTTCTTCAATCGCGCGGCGCAGTTCCTCCGTGCTCATCGGGCCAATGTATTCCTGGTGCCGGGCGACGGCCTCGCGCAGTTGCGGGTAGGACGCGCAGTGGGCGTAAAAGTCGGCGCGCAGGGTGAGGATGACCGTCGTCGGGCCGTCGGTCTCAGGGCTCACCGCCGTCATCAGGTTATCCACAAACCCGCGGCGCTCGGCTTCGTCGCGGCAGAGCGCGAATAACTCTTCGAATTGATCTATGACGACGAGCAAACGATTGGCGGAGGCGCGCCCCAGCAGTTTGCGGATGTAGAGATGCAAACCGCGCGGATCACGCGCCAGGTCGTCAATCAGGGTCGCGGTTGCGGTGACGGATTCTGAGTCGCGGGTGAGGCTGGCGGCGAGGGCTTCGAGCGGGTGGCTGGTGGGCGTGATGACGTGAATCGGCCAGCGGGGGCTGTCGGCCGGCGGCAGTGAGCCATCGGCCAGGGGCGCGCCGCAGCGCGGGCACGACCCCGGCGCGGACGATGGACGATTTGCCGCTGCCGGAGGTCCCGACAATGACAGCGAGAAAACGATGCTCGCGCAATTGTCCAACGAGTTTGGCAACGAGCAGTTCGCGCCCGAAGAAGAGAGCAGCGTCGGCTTCGTCAAAATATTGCAGGCCTTTAAAAGGGGATTCGCCGGGGGCTGGGGCCTCGTCGGTCACTGGCGGCGCGGCTGCGCCGCCGATGATGACGGTTTCGGCGTGAATGACTTGCGAGATTCGGTCGCGCCCTACGACGTCTCCGCCGACGGCGATATTGCTGCCCGCGGTGAGGTTAGCAGCGCTCTGACCGCCCTGGCTTTCGGGCGGTTCACGGGGCGATGCGTTTGTTGGCGGAGTGTCGGCCATAATGACCCCGGGCAAAGTAACGGATGTGGGTCAACGCTGTCTGGATTGTAGCACCATTCTAACGCCCGCCAAAACGGAAGCAGGTATGTCCGGAAACTCGGATAGAGTGACGTACCCGTGGAGCCAAATGGAGTAAAATGGTTGTGCAATGCGGAGGAAATAATCGATGGCTACACCAGAAGTAACCACTGTGCAAGCTCAAATCCCCACTCGCCTGCTGGTCGAGATGGAAGCGCTAGTGAAGGCTGGATGGTTTAGCGACCTCAATGACCTGTTTCTGGATGCGCTGCGCCGCTATCTCGACTCACATCGGCCGGAGATGATCGAGCAATTCATTCGCGAGGATGTGGAGCGGGGATTACATGGCCAAGACTGAGGGCGCCTCGGAAGTAGTCTGGCCCGAGTTTCTGGCCGAAATCATTCAGCGCTTCAAGGACGAATATCCGTTGCCGTAGGTGGTTAATGCCCGAACATCTCCACCAGAACAGGATTAATCTTTACCCACACCGGTAGTTGCACCGCGCCGCCACCGTCGGTGGTGTAAGGCTGAACCATGTCGCCCTCAATTACGCGGTGGTCGAGGCCGGAGGGGCCGACGCGCAGCAGGGTGGGAGCGAGGCGGATGATTTGAAGCGGAGTCAGGTCGGTGCTGACTGAGGTTTTCACCGCGACGAGGAGTTTAGGGAGGTATACCCAGGCGGCGGGTTGCAATAGCCGCGCGAGGAAGGCCTGGATGACCAACTGCTGCCGCCCGGCGCGCTGAAAGTCGGACGAGCCGTGACGGATGCGAGCGTAGGCCAGCGCGCGCTCGCCGTCCATGTGTTGCGGCCCGGCTTCAAAGGCGATGGTGGTCGTGCCGTAGTCATAAGTCGGGTATTCGTAGTCAATCAAGGGGCGCGGCACGTCAACGTCTATCCCACCCACGGCGTCAATAATCGTCACGAACCCGGCGAGGTCAATTCGCACGTAGTTGTGCACGTCCACGCCGAAGTTGGAACGGACGGTCTGCTTGGCGGCCTCCGGGCCGGCGCCGGCTTGCTCGGCCTCGGCGAGGACATGCGCGGTGTTGATCCGACCCTCGCCCCCGTTGGGCAGCCGGACGTACAGATCGCGCGGGATGGAAAGCAGGCCGATGTATCCTGCTTTGGGATAGACCGTCGCCAGGATCATCGTGTCAGCGCGGCTGACGAAGGTCTTTTCGTCCGGGCGGCGATCCAGGCCGAGGAGCAGGATGTTGGTGCGGGGTGGAGGGAAGAGCAGCAGGGCGGCGAGGATGGTCGAGAATAATAGCCCGCCGCCGCCGAAAAAGCCGATGAGATAGCCGCGCATGAGCCGCGCGAGTAAGCGCGTGCGCAGAAATTCCGCGCGGGCAGGTTTTATCCCCCTAAGGAGCGGGGGTGCCGAGGGGATGGGAGTTACGGGTTGAGATGGAGAATACATGAGGGTGATTTTATCAGAACCTTGACGGATATTCCCCCCTCAGGTTACAATCTCCCCCGCAACGGCTGGCAGTGCTGCTAGCCGTTCTGTCTGTCATCAACGGCTTGAGCAGATGGGCTGGCCCATCCCAATCCGTTCAATCCGTTCAATCCGTTGACCAATGTTCCAAAACCTTTCTGACAAGCTTCAGGCCGTTTTCGATAGACTCGCGCGGCGCGGGAAACTGAGCGAAGCCGACGTGGACGAAGCCTTACGCGAGGTCCGCCTGGCCTTGCTCGAGGCCGACGTGCATTTTTCGGTCGTCAAGAGTTTTCTCGACCGCGTGCGGGCGCGGGCGGTGGGCGCGGAGGTTTCGCGCGCGCTCAACCCGGCCCAGCAGATCGTCAAGATCGTCAACGAAGAACTCGTCGCCACGCTGGGCGAGCCGGGGCGCTTGAACCTCAAAGGCCCGCAGCCGCGCGTGGTGATGCTCGTCGGCCTGCAAGGTTCGGGCAAGACGACGATGGCCGCCAAACTGGCGCGGCGGCTGCGGGCGCAGGGCGAGCGCGTGCTGCTCGTCGCCGCCGACCCCTACCGGCCTGCCGCCATCCAGCAGCTGCAGACGCTCGGCGCGGCGATTGACGTGCCGGTGCACACGGGCGAGGCCAAACCGCCCGATTTGTGCGCCGAGGCCGTGCGCGCGGGCGAGAAGCAGGGCAAGACCGTCGTCATCCTGGATACCGCCGGCCGCCTGCAAATTGACGAAGAGATGATGCACGAGCTCGTCGCCATCCGCGAGCGGACGAAGCCGGTGGAAGTGATGCTCGTCGCGGATGCGATGACCGGGCAGGAAGCCATCCGCGTGGCCGAGGGCTTCCACAAGCAGGTGGGCCTCACCGGGCTGATCCTGACGAAGGTGGACGGCGACGCCCGCGGCGGCGCGGCCATCTCGATGCGCTCGGTGACCGGGGTGCCGATCAAGTTCCTGGGCGCGGGCGAGAAGGTGGACGCGCTCGAAGCCTTTGAGCCGGGCCGCCTGGCCTCACGCATCCTGGGCATGGGCGACCTCCTCGGCCTGATCGAGCGCGCCGAGGCGATGGACAAGGAAACCGCGCAGAAATCGGCGGAGAATTTGCTGACGGGCAAGTTCACGCTGGAGGACATGATCGCCCAGCTGCGCGAGGTGCGGAAGATGGGGCCGATCGGCCAGCTGCTGGGGATGATCCCTGGCATGAGTGGGCCGAAGATGCAAATTGACGAACAGGCCGCCGAGGACCAGCTGAAGCGCACCGAGGCCATCATCTATTCGATGACTCCGCGCGAGCGCCGCAGCCCCGACATCCTGAACGCCAGCCGCAAGCGGCGCATCGCCGCCGGGTCGGGCACGTCGGTGTATGAAGTGAATCAACTGCTCAAGCAGTTCAAGGATATGCAGAAGATGCTGAAGCAGATGGGGGGCAAAAAAGGGGTAGGCTTGCCACGTTTCAGGTAAAATTGTAGGGGCGATGTAGGGGCGACTCTTGCAGTCGCCCAATGATAGCGAGATACCGTTCGACGTCCAGAAGAATCCGTCCCGCGCCAGCCTTCCTTCGGGCTTACCCTCAGCGCGGGCGGGAGATCGCGGATGTTGCGCGGCACGGGACTCGCGCCCCCTGCCTGGGGCGCCATTCAGAAAGAAGGAGATACTTTTCATGGTTCGTCTTCGTTTACGTCGAGTGGGCCTGAAGGCCCAGCCCAGTTTCCGCATCGTCGCGGCGGACCGCGAGCACCCACGCGACGGGCGCTTTCTGGAAGTGGTGGGACATTACAACCCCCGCACCGAGCCGGCCACGATTGTGGTGGACGAGGCCCGCGCCTTCCACTGGTTGAAGAACGGCGCTCAGCCCAGCGAGTCGGTTGCGAAACTGCTCAAGGTCACTGGCACGCTCGACCGCTTTGCTCGCCTCAAGCAGGGCGAGGCGCTCGAAACGCTCGTGGCTGAGGCCGAAGCCGCCGCTGCCCAACGCCAGACCGACCCGCGCACCTCGCGGGCCGCCAGCGCCTCCGGCAAGCCGTCCAAGAAGAAGAAGGCGGCGGAGAGCGGCGAAAAGAAAGAGCAGTAGGGTGAAATCACATCTCAGAGGGCGACGCCATGAAAGAACTCGTCGAGTACATTGCCAAAGCGCTGGTGGATGACCCGGCGCAGGTCAGCGTCGCCGAAGTAGAGACCGGCGTGGACGTGCTGCTCGAGCTGCGAGTAGCGCGCGAGGATATGGGCCGGGTGATCGGCAAGCAGGGGCGCGTGGCGAACGCCATACGCGCGCTGGTGCAGGTGTGCGCCGTGCGCGAAGCCAAACGCGCGCAACTCGAAATCGTGGAGTGACGACGGAGCGGGCGTACAGCCCGCTCTGTGCTCTCTTGGTTGCGGTCGGAAGCCGCGCTATGGTAATGCACCAGGAATACCGCCGCGACAACTTCACTATCAACACCGACCCGGCGCGGCTGGACGTGGACGCCATTCACGCCTACCTCACCCGCTCGTACTGGGCGGAGGGGATACCGAGGGACGTCGTCGCCCGCTCGCTCCAGCACTCGCTATGTTTCGGCGTCTACGACGGCGCAAAGCAGATCGGGCTGGCGCGTGTGATTTCGGATTATGCCACCTACGCCTACCTGGCCGATGTGTACATCCTCGAAGACTATCGCGGGCAAGGATTGGGCAAATGGCTCATGGCCTGCGTGATGAGCCATCCTGATGTGCAGGGTCTGCGCCGCTGGAGTCTGGCGACGCGCGACGCGCACGGGCTGTACCGCCAGTACGGCTTTGCCGAACTGGCCAGGCCGGAGCGGTGGATGGAAATCCTCGACGCGGATGTTTATCGAAAGGCCGAACGCTGATGCCGGTTGAGACAGAGTTCTTGGCTGTTGGCCGCGTTTTGCGCCCGCACGGAGTGCGCGGCGAACTGCTGCTCGACGTGCTGACCGATTTTCCCGAGCGCCTGAAGGAAGTCGAAACCGTATACCTCGGCGACGCCGCCGAGCCGCACGTGCTGGAGAAGGTGCGCTTCCACCGCGGCCAACTGCTCATCCGCCTGGCCGACTGCGCCGACCGGAACGCCGCCGAGGCCTTTCGCGGGCAGCTGGTGCAGATTCGCATCGAGCCCGCCGCGCCGCCGCCGCCCGGCTCGTATTACCATCACCAGATCATCGGCCTGCAGGCAGTGACGGACGCTGGTGAACGGCTGGGCGAAATCGCCGAGATCTTGGAGACCGGCGCAAACGACGTGTATGTCGTCCGGGGGGAGCATGGAGAACTTCTCCTGCCCGCTATAAAGAGCGTCATCCTCGCCATTGACCTCGACGCCGGGTGTATGACCGTGCATTTGCTGGAAGGCTTGCGCTAAACCCTGGCATACATAAGGCAGGGGGTTGACACTCCCCAAATGCCTGTGCTATTCTGCCCGCGCCCTGCCGCGGGGTGTGCACGCAAAGGTTGTCAGGCAACGCCGTTCTGCCGCAGTTGCACTGCGGCCAGGCCCTTGTCAGCAGTGCAACTGCTGACAAACTTTGAGTGCATATGCCAGGGGTTTCATCTTATTGGGTGAACGTGATGAGCACCGACCTGCGCTACTGGATTGGCTTCAACCTGGTGCGGGGGATCGGCCCGGCCAAAGTCCGCCGCCTGCTCGATTACTTCGGCGACCTGCGCGCCGCGTGGTCGGCGGCGTCCGAAGAGCTGCGCGCCGCGGACTTAGACCGCCGCTCGCTGGAGAGCCTGCTGGCCGCCCGCGCCGGGGTGGACCTGGATGAGGCGCTCAGGCGGATCGAGCAATCGGGCGCGCAGGTCCTCACGTGGGAGTCGGACGACTATCCGCGCAATTTGCGCAACATCCCCCAGTCGCCGCCCGTGCTGTACGTGAAGGGGACGCTAATCCCGGCGGACGAGTGGGCCATTGCGGTCGTGGGGACGCGCCGGGCGAGCGCGTATGGCCGGGAGGTGACGCGGGAACTGGCCGGGCAGTTAGCCGCCAGCCGGGTGACCATCGTCAGCGGTCTGGCGCGCGGGATTGACGCGATGGCGCATCAAGCCGCGTTGGACGCCGGCGGGCGCACCATCGCGGTTCTCGGCTCGGGCCTCGATCACATCTACCCGCCGGAGCACAAGGCGCTGGCGGAGAAGATCATGCGTGCTGGCGCGCTGGTGAGCGATTATCCGCTCGGCATGCCGCCGGAGAGCGCCAATTTCCCGCCGCGCAACCGCATCATCAGCGGCCTGGCCAAGGGCGTGGTCGTCGTCGAAGCGCCGGAGGGCAGCGGCGCGCTCATCACCGCCGATTTCGCCGCCGAGCAGGGGCGGGATGTGTTCGCCGTGCCAGGCAGTATTTTGTTGCGGTCGTGCCGGGGGACGAATAAATTGATCCAGCAGGGCGCCAAGCCTGTATTGGAGGCGACCGACGTCCTGGAAGAATTGAACATGACGCTGGTGACAGAGTACACGCAGGCCAGCCTGGCCTTCCCCGCCGACGAGACCGAAAAGCAGCTCCTGTCGTTTCTCTCGGCGGAGCCGGTGCACGTGGACGAGCTCCGCGCGAAGACCGGGCTGCCCATCGCGCAGGTCTCCGGCACACTCGCGCTGATGGAGCTCAAGGGCCTGGTGCGGCAGGTGAGCGGAATGAATTACGTCGCCGCGCGGGAAACGCGCGTCGAGTACAAGGTAGAGTGAAGTGGATAACTACTACGCAGTCATCATGGCCGGCGGCGGCGGAACCCGCCTGTGGCCGCTCTCGCGCAAGGAGCGCCCCAAGCAACTGCTTAGATTGCTGGGCGACCGCACCCTGTTCCAGATTGCGGTAGACCGGCTGGCGCCCTTGTTTCCCCCGGAACGCATCCTGGTCGTGACGAGCGCGGACTACGTGACCGAGATGCGCCGGCAGTGCCCGGCGCTGCCCGCCGACAATTTCGTCGTCGAGCCTGAACCGCGCGGCACAGCCCCAGCGATTGGGCTGGCGGCCTTGCAGGTTCGCCGCCGTGACTCATCTGGTATCATGGCCTGCCTCACCGCCGATCATTTCATCCGCGACGAGGCGCGCTTCCGGGATTTGCTGGCCGCCGCCGCGCAGACCGCGCAACAGGCTTATCTGGTCACGCTGGGGATTGCTCCGACCTTTCCTTCCACCGGCTTCGGCTATATCCAGCGCGGGGAGCGCGTGACGATCTTTGGCGAGTTCGAGGTTTTCCGCGCCCGGCGCTTCAAGGAGAAGCCTGCTTTGCCGGAGGCCGAAGCCATGCTGGCCGATGGCCTGCACTCGTGGAACTCCGGCATGTTCGTCTGGCGCGTCGAGCGCATCCTGGCCGAGTTTGCCCGTCAAATGCCGGGCTTTCACCAGCAGTTGATGGCCATCGAGGCCGACCCGGCCTCCCTGCCTCAAATCTGGCTGGGCGTCCCGACGACGACGATTGACTACGGCATCATGGAAGGCGCTCAGGATGTCGCCGTCATCCCGGTGAAAGATTTAGGGTGGAGCGACGTGGGGAGTTGGGAATCCCTGCTGGACGTGCTCGAACCGGACGAGGCGGGGAATATCGTGATCGGCGGGCCGCACCTGGGGTTGGCGACGACCGGCTCGCTCGTTCACTCCGATCACAGTCGCCGCCGCCTCGTGGCCACCCTCGGCGTTTCCGATCTGGTGATTGTGGATACCGAGGACGTGCTGCTCGTCTGCCCGCGCGAGCGCGCCCAGGAAGTTCGCGCGCTCGTGGAGCGCTTGAAGAAAGAAGCAAAGGAGCAGTATTTATAGCCCGCGTCTTCTGGCCCGCGACTATTGACGGGCCCCAGATCTGACTACGGATGACTTACTGGTTACTGATTATGGAAGCGTATTGCGTAAAGTGCAAGATCAAAAGAGAAATGAATGAGCCGGAGGCGGTCTTCACCGCTTCGGGGACTCCGGCGACGAGGGGCAAGTGCCCCGTCTGCGGGACGACGTTGTTCCGCATGGGCGAGACGATGGCGCACGCCGGCCTGCCGAGGCCAGAGAAGGCCGAGCGCAAAGTGAATGGCAAGACGAAGAACGGCGAAGCCGCCAAACGCTCCGGCAAACTGGTCATCGTCGAATCGCCGGCGAAGGCCAAGACGGTCGGGCGATTCCTCGGCAGGGGGTACACGGTCAAGGCCTCCATCGGCCACGTGCGCGACCTGCTGCGCTCGGCCCTGTCGGTGGACGTGGACAACGACTTTGAGCCGAAGTACCGCGTGCCGAACGAGAAGCGCGAGGTGGTCAAGGCCCTCAAAACCGAGGCGGCCCGCGCCGAAGAAGTCTACCTGGCCACTGACCCCGACCGCGAGGGCGAGGCGATTGCGTGGCACCTGATGGAAGCCGCGCAGATTGAGCCGGCGCGCGCCAAACGGGTGGTCTTCCACGAAATTACCAAACCGGCCATCGCGGAGGCCTTCGCGCACCCGCGCGGGATTTCGATGGACCTGGTCAACGCCCAGCAAGCCCGGCGCATCCTCGACCGGCTGGTAGGCTACTCGCTCAGCCCGCTGCTGTGGGCCAAAGTGCGCGGGCGGCTTTCGGCCGGGCGGGTGCAGTCGGTGGCCGTGCGCCTGATCGTCGACCGCGAGCGCGAAATTGAGGCGTTTACGCCCAAAGAATATTGGAGCATCGAGGCCGAACTGGCCAAAGGCCACGATGGCCGCCGCAAGCCCCGCCCTTTCCGCGCCCGGCTGGTGAAAGTCGGCGAGCAGGACGTCGGTTCAGGGGAAGACTGCCGGCTGAAAACCGAGGCCGACGTGCAGCCGCTCGTCGCCGACCTGGAGAAAGCGCGCTATGCCGTCGCCAAAGTCAAGACGGGCGAGCGCCGCCGTAACCCGCCGCCCCCCTTCACGACCAGCACCCTGCAGCAGGAGGCGGCGAAGCAGTTGGGCTTTGCCGCCAAGCGCACGATGGCGACGGCCCAGCAGTTGTACGAAGGGATCGAGATCGGGCATGGCGAGGCCACGGGCCTCATCACCTACATGCGCACCGACAGCGTGAACGTCTCGGAGGGGGCGCAGCGCGAGGCGCGCGAGTTCGTGGCCGAGCGTTACGGCGCAGACTACCTTCCCCCTGAGCCGCCGCAATACAAGACGCGCTCAAAAGGGGCGCAGGAAGCCCACGAGGCCATCCGCCCCACGCTGGTCGCGCGGGAGCCAAAGGGCCTCGAGCCGCACCTGACTAAAGACCAGCTCAAACTATACACGCTCATCTGGCAGCGGTTCGTCGCCAGCCAGATGACGGCGGCGGTCTTCGACACGGTGTCGGTGGACATCGCTGCGCAGGGACAGCAGAGTTATTTGTTCCGCGTCGCCGGTTCGACGCTGAAGTTCGCCGGTTTCCTGGCGGTCTACCACGAGGCGCGGGATGAGGACGCCGCGCCGGAGGTGGAAGAGGAGGCGGTTAACCTCCCGCCGCTGTCGGTGGACGAAGTACTCCATCTGGTTCGTCTCCTGCCCGAACAGCACTTCACCCAGCCGCCGCCGCGCTATACCGAGGCCAGCCTGGTCAAGACGCTGGAAGAGTACGGCATCGGCCGCCCGTCCACTTACGCGCCGATCCTTTCCACCATCCAGCAGCGGGGTTACGTGACCCGCGCGGAAAAGCGCCTCGTCCCGACGGAGATCGGCGCGACCGTCAACGATCTGCTCGTCGGCCACTTCCCCGAAATCGTGGATGTGAACTTCACGGCCACCATGGAGGAGGAACTGGACGAAATCGCCGAGGGACAGCGGGAATGGGTCCCAATCATGCGCGAGTTTTGGGATGAGTTTTCGGCGCAGGTGAAAGCCGCCGAAGCCGAGATGCCGGCCGTCAAAGCCGAGCCGGAAATGGTCGGGCGGGACTGCCCGGAGTCGGGCCATCCCCTCATCATCCGCCACAGCCGTTACGGCAAGTTCATCGGCTGCTCGAACTTCCCCGCCTGCCGTTACACCGAGCCGTGGCTGGAGAAGATTGGCGTCAAGTGCCCGAAAGACGGCGGCGAACTCGCCGAGCGCAAGACGCGCAAAGGACGGGTGTTCTACGGCTGCGTGAACTATCCGGCGTGCGACTTTACGTCGTGGAAGCGGCCGCTGCCCCAGCCCTGCCCCAACTGTGGAGGGCTGCTGGTGGCGGCGAATAAGAACTATGCCCAGTGCACTGTCTGTGAGCACCAGTTTGACCTGTCGGCCTTACAGCCACAGGAGACTGGTTCGGCGGCAGACTGACCAGCCGAAAACCCGGTTTCGCTAGAAACCGGGTTTTGTTTTAACGGCTTTGGCATACCCCTTGCATCTACCAGTTATCGTGTGTACTCCAACTCTGTCCGTTTGCAACCGTGACCGTCGCGGCCACAAGCCGCTCCCACGCTAATCCCCCAATAGCCTATGCAAACAGGTTAGCGCTTTGTTTGCATTCGCTGGCTGACCGATATAAAATCCCGCGCAAATCGCCAGGGAGAAAACGATGAACAATCTTGCTGAAACTGTCAACGATGTGGTCAAGCGCCAACCGCTGTTGGTTGCCCTCGTGGCGTTTATCGCCGGGCTGATTATCGGCCTGCCGGTGCTGGGCTGGGGGCTGTGGCCGGTGGAGTGGAAAGACTCCGATATCGCTCACCTGCGGGGCGATTTGAAACAGGAATACGCGCGCCTGGTGGCAAACGCCTATGCCCTCGATCAATCAACCGAGGGCCTTAACCTCGCCAAGACCCGCCTCGACGCTCTCGGCCCAGGCGCAGCCCAAGTCCTCGCCGACGCCGAGGCCTCGGCGACTGGAGCGGATAAAGTGCGGCTCTCTGCGCTGCGGACGGTGCTGGAAGGGACGGGCGAACTCGCCAACCTGGGCGGCGGGGCAGCGCCGGCATCCTCCGGCCTGCTCGCCGGGCTGGCGCTCCCGCTGCTGGCCTGCGGAGCGGTAATTATCGTCGGCGTAGTTGGCATGCTGCTCTATCTACGGATGGGCGGCTCGTTTGGCCGGAAACCTGCTGTTAAGCCGGGCCGGGGGATGGCGATGGGCGGTCAACCCGCCGAGATGGAAGCCATGATGCCTGCCGTTGCTACGCCCTTCGGCGAGCCACCTGTGGCCCGCTTTATGACAACCTACACCCTGGGCGATGACCAGTATGATGATTCCTTCAGCATTGACGGGCCGGACGGCAGTTTCTTTGGCGAGTGTGGCATGGGCATTTCGGAGACCGTCGGCGTGGGCGACCCCAAGAAAGTGACGGCTTTCGAAGTGTGGCTGTTCGACAAGAATGACATTCGCACGGTCACGAAAGTGATGATGAGCGAGCACGCCTTCCGCGATGAGGCGCTCAAGAGCCGCCTGGCCGCCAAGGGCGAGCCGATCCAGGCCGCTGCCGGGGACACCGTTTCACTGGAGACCGCCTCGCTGCTTGTCACTGCGCGCGTCGTGGATATGGCCTATGGCGGCGGGGCGCTGCCGCCGAGCAGTTTCTTCGAGCGGATGACGGTGGAACTGGCGGCTTATAAGAAACCCGCCGCTTAGGACTCGTCCAAGAATGCGTTCCGCCCAGACCCTAAGGGTCTCTGAGACCCTTAGGGTCTGAAACCGGAGGATTTTCCGCTCACGTTGGCTTACAGGTGGAGTGAACGTGCGACGCACTTGCGCAGCGGCAAAGCGTGTGCGTCGCACGTGGAAGCAGGATTTTAATCGAGACGTTCCGCCGGGACGTCTCTACTCGATCTTAAGAATCTTGAACTTGATCACCCCGTTCGGGGTCTGGGCTTCGGCTGTCTCGCCGGCCCGCCGGCCCAGCAGCGACTGGCCAATGGGGGACTCGTTGGAGATTTTGCCTTCGCGCGGGCTGGCTTCTTTAGCGCCGACCAGGGTAAAGGTCTCCGGGTCCTCGCCTGGCGCCTGCACCGTCACGCGGTTGCCGACGCTAACCACGTCCGTCCCGCCGCCGCCGTTGTTCACAATCGTCGCGTTGCGCAAAATGGCCTGCAATTCCAGGATGCGGCCCTCGAGGAAAGCCTGCTGCTCCTTAGCCATGATGTAGTCGGCGTTCTCAGAAAGGTCGCCCATCTTGATCGCATCGCGCAAGCGATCGCGAATTTCGGCGCGTTTGGTCGTGGTCAGTTCCTCCAGCTCCGCTTTGAGTCTGGCGGCGCCTTCGGGGGTCAGATAGGTTTCAGACATAAAATTAGCACCTCTTGTCGCAAATTATACCGTTGCAGGCAAGCCCCAGGATACGCCTATCCCAGTTTCAGACCTTAAGGGTCTTGGGGACCCTTAGGGTCTAGTCAGGGGCTACGTGAAGGATGGGGTTGAATCTCTCTCAGGGCCGGGTATGCGGGTCAAACAGTTTGTAATGCTCGTCCAGCGCAAAGCGATCGGTCATCCCCGCAATGTAATCGCACACCGTGCGGTGTAGGTCGCCTTTGTCTTCGGCGCGCTGTTGGGTTTCTTTGGGCAGCTGCGCCGGCTCGCGGATGTAGGCGTGGAACAGGTCGCTCAGAATGTGTTCGGCCTTCACCTGCATGCGGACGACGCGGTAATGGCGGTACATATTCTCGTACAGGAATTGTTTGAGTTGTTTGTTGCGCGCCGCCATCTCGGCGCTCCAACCGACTACGTTGTGCGGCAGGCGCTGCAGCTCGGCCGCCGACTTAACCCCGGCTGCGCTAAGGCGGCGGTCGGTGGCCCGTAATAAATCGTCCACTTCCATCCCAATCAACCGCCGGATCAGGCGGTGGCGCGTCAACTGATCTAAGGTGTCTGTCCGCCAACCAATGCTCGCGCGCGCCAGTTCCCATAACTCCAGCCCGGCCAGGTCGGCGGGCGTGATCAGTTCGGCGCGCAGGCCGTCGTCCAGGTCGTGGGCGGTGTAGGCCAGTTCGTCGGCGACGTTGGCGATTTGCGCTTCCAGGTGGCCGCGCGTGTCCGGGTCGTAGTCGCTCGCGTCGGCCAGGTCGTATTCCGTCTCGTGCTTGACGATGCCTTCGCGCACCTCCCAGGTCAGGTTCAACCCCGGCCAGTCGGGATAGCGTTTCTCCAGTCTGGTCACGATGCGCAGGGATTGCTTGTTGTGGTCAAAGCCGCCGCGCCCTTCCATCAACCGGTTGAGCGCCTGTTCGCCCGAATGGCCGAAAGGCGGGTGGCCCAGGTCGTGCGCCAGGCAGATGGCCTCGGTGAGGTCCTCGTTGCCGCCCAGGGCGCGGGCCAGCGTCCGGCCCAGCTGTGCGACTTCGAGGGTATGCGTCAATCGGGTCCGGTAGTAGTCGCCCTCGTAATTGACGAAGACCTGCGTTTTATACTCGAGGCGGCGGAAAGCCGTCGTGTGCAGGATGCGGTCCCGGTCGCGCTGGAAGGCCGTGCGATCCTCCGGTTCCGGGTCGGGCTGGTAGGCGCGCCCGCGCGTGTCGCGGCTCTTGAAGCCATAGGGGGCAAGGGTGTGCGCTTCGTGTGTTTCAAGTTGTTGGCGAGTGAACAGCATGGCCGGCTCCCAATGGCCGCGAGAATAGCACCGGGGCGCGGGTTTTGTCAACGGATGATCCATCGTCAGGTGCACGCCAACCTGGTCCGTGGGAGCGGCTTGTAGCCGCGATGGTCATCGCGGCTACAAGCCGCTCCCACGCCCATCCCCGGACACCCTTTGCGTGCTCACCCCACCCTCCCGGCGGTTTGGCTGACGCGCGGAGCAATGCTATCATTCTGCCAACTTCCACCTGAGGAGAGACGGCATGGCAACGAAGCGCAAGACAGCGGCTAAGAGGAGCGTCAAGAAGGCGGCGAGCCGCAAACGCGGGGCGACTCCCAAAGCGCCGCCGGAGCGGGTCGGCCTCATCGAGTTGGGCGGCAAGCCGGCGACGGTCGTCGGCGAGGATGTGAAGGTGGGTCAAGAGGCGCCGCGCTTTAGGGCGCAGGTGGGGAGTTGGCCAGAGACGGACACATGGGCCGAGATTGATCCACTGGAGGCGACCCAGGGCAAGGTGCGTATCCTGGCGGCGATGCCTTCGCTCAGCACGAATGTCTGCGATATGGAGACGCGCCGGTTTAATCAGGAAGCGGCGAGTCTCGGCGGCGACATTTACATCATCGGCGTCACCACCGACCTGCCCACGGCGCAGAGGAGCTGGTGCGGCGCGGCCGGCGTCGAGCGGGTGATGACCGTGAGCGACCATATGACGACCGAATTCGGCGTCAAATATGGCGTGCTGCTCAAGGAGCGCCGCTGGTTCCGCCGCGCCGTGTTTGTGGTGGGCAAGGATGACCGGGTGAAATACGCGGCCTACATGCCGGCCCTCGGCGTCGAACCGGATTACGCCACAGTGTTGGCCGCGGCGAAACAGGCCCTCGCGGAAGAGGAGAGCAAGCGATGACTACCCCGGCGCCTGAGGCCAACTCGAACGGCGTGAAGCTCCTTAAACTTGGGGGCCTGGTTGTGCTGGGCCTCGTCGCGCTCTGCGGCCTGGCCGGAACCTGCCTGTTCGTGCTCCTCCTGGCGTTTGGTGGAGCGGGAAGCTAAAACCTGCTGGAGGATAACGACTCGGGCTGAGCAATGGGGAACGCTGATTTCGCTGAAAAAACACTGATGGCGCTGATTTCTCTCAAAATCACCAGCGAAAATCAGCTTGATCAGCGCAATCAGCGTTCAAAAGAACGCTGGGTGGAGTAGTCACGCTGATTTTCTTCTAGCCATCGGCCTTGAGTTGGGCGATGATCTCTGCGATTTTGGCTTCGGCCGCGGCCTTGGGGAACTGGACGGTGCCGGCGCCAGTGTGCCCGCCGCCCCCGTAACGACTCAGCAGTTCGCCGATGTTCGTCCGTGAGGTGCGGTTGAAGAGGCTGTGCCCCAGGGCGACGACGGTCGTCCTGCCGCCCAGCCCGTCGAAGAGGCGCACGGAGATGTTCGCCGTGGGGAAGAGGGTGTAGATCAGGAAGCGGTTGCCGGGCGGGACTTCGCCCAGCCCGCGGAAGTCGGTGATGACGACGTTGTCTTCCTGGCGCGAGTTGATCAGCAGCGCCCGGCGGAAGCGCGCGTCTTCCGTGAGGATGGCTTCACACCGGGCTTTCACCTCCTGGTCTTGCATAATCTGCTCCAGCGGCTGGGTCCTCAGCATTTCGACCATCCGCAGGAAATAGGACTGGTAGCCGCGCAGCCCGGAGCGCGGGTCAATGGTGTAGGACAAGAGCACATACCCCTCCGGCCGGGTCACGTCGTCCATCGTCAGGTCTGCGCTGTCAACCCGGTCGGTGACGTCAATCAATTCGCTGTATTCAGGAAACTTCGCCTCGCCGCCGTAATAATCGTAAATCAGGCGGGCGGCGCTCCGGCTCAGCGCAAAGCGGCCTTTGAGTTTGTCGCCCAGCGCCCAGGCCTGCTTTTCCTCGGACGCGTGATGGTCAAACCACATCCCGCAGTCGGGATGATAGGGCAAGTTGGCGACGACTGCCCCTTTGGGGATCTTCACTTTGCCGTCCTGTACATCCTTGGGATGGGCGAAGAAGATGCCGTCAATTTTTTCGACTTTCCCCAGCAGCACGGCGCAAATTAACCCGTCCCAGTCGGCGCGGGTGACCAGTTGCATGCAAGCCTCCAGCGAGTGGTTAGAATCCGGTTCTGGCGTATATTACTGTCAATGGGCCAGGCAAGCAAGCAGCCCCCCTCAGGGTGGGCGCGCAAAGTTTGTCGGCAGTTGCACTGCCGCCGCTCCGCAGTGCAACTGCAAGGCGAACAAAAAGCGCAGTTTATATCCGCGGGGAATATACGCAATACGCAATACACCGCAGTTGTTCCCCGTCGCTCATTCACGACGCTCCTCGCCGACAACCTCAGCCGCGCTTTTACCTTTCGGTTTCCAGCGTTGCCCGATCTCGCCCACGCAGGCGCTGTAGGTCAGTGTATAATCACTCTGACGACAGAGGAAACAGGAACTGAGTGAGGCAAGCAGGACAATATGGACCGCCAGGATACCGCCTTTCGCCTCATCGCCTCCCGCCAGGGCCTCGCCGACGGCCTGAGCCTCCCGCGTGGTAGCGGCATCCCCAGGCCGCGCAAAGCCGAGGCCGAAGGCGGCTGCGGGGTGATCGGCATGGCGTGCAGCGCGCCGATTCCGGGCCGCCATCTGCTGCAATCGCTCGCCCAGATGCGCAACCGGGGCAACGGCAAGGGCGGCGGCCTCGCGCTGGCCGGCCTCGACCCGGCGCAGTTCGGCGTCACGCCCGAAATCCTGCGCGACGATTACCTCCTGACGATTGCCTACCTCGACCCCTCGGCGCGCGCGGAAGTCGAGCAGCAGTTTGTCGAGCCGGTCTTCGTCGTCGACCACATCCATCAATTCCAAATTACCAATTACGATTTCCCCATTCAGCCTCCCGACGCCGTCGCCTATTTTGCCCGCGTCCGCCCCGAGGCCCTGGGAGCATTTACTACAGAGAAAGGGTTGGCGGGCCTGCCGCGCGAGGCAGTGGAAGATGAGTTGGTGTATCAAAACACCTACCGCCTCAACAAAGCCTTCTACGCCTCGCTGGGGGAGAAGCGCGCCTTCGTGTTCTCACACGGCAAAGATCTGCTCGTGCTCAAGATGGTCGGCTATGGGGACGACGTGATCCGGGCCTACCAACTGGAGGACATCCGGGCGCACGTGTGGATCGGCCATCATCGTTACCCGACCAAGGGCCGGGTGTGGCATCCAGGCGGCGCGCACCCGTTCACGGGGATGCACGAGGCGCTCGTCCACAACGGCGACTTCGCCAACTACACCTCGGTCTGCGCGTACCTGGCGCAGCGCAACATCTACCCGCTCTTCCTCACCGACACCGAGGTCTCCATCCTCGTCTTCGACCTGCTGCACCGGGCCTATGGCTACCCGCTCGAATACGTCATCGAGGCGCTCGCGCCGACGACCGAGCGCGACTTCACCCAACTGCCAGCCGACAAGCAGGAAATCTACCGGGCGCTGCAAACTGTGCATATGCACGGCTCGCCCGATGGCCCGTGGTTCTTCCTCATCGCCCAGTCCGAGGCGGCTTCGCGCGGCGACGGCCCGCGCCACGCCCGCCTGATTGGCATCACCGACACGAGCATGCTCCGCCCGCAGGTATTCGCGCTGCAAATGGGCGAGCCGGGCGAGCCTTCGATCGGCTTTGCGGCCTCGGAGAAACAGGCGATTGACGCCGCGCTCGACAGCCTGGCCGCCGAGGACTCGCGCTTCTGGTCCCGCGCGGACCGGGTGTGGAACGCGCGGGGCGGCAGCCACACCGACGGCGGCGCGTTTCTCTTCGACGTGCGGCGGCGCCAAAACGGGCCGGCCGAGTTGATCTGCCACGACAAGTTCTGCCGCCCAGTCACCATCGGCGAGAGCGCCCCACCCTATTATCGCCCCCTGAAAAGGATCTTCGACATGTCGAATAGGCGAGGTGGCAGCGGCACGCTGCGCGCCATGCCGCCGTCGGGGTCGTCGCCGCTTGCGGTGGCCGGGCCGGCCCAATCCTTATTCAAGCGAGCCGTGGCGCAGCTGCCAAAATGGTCTTACGACCATGCGCTGGCTTTCCTGGACACGCTCATCGGTCGTCTCGACGACGATCGCGAACGGCCTTCAGGCCAGTCCCCTGGGGATGACTCTCGCCGCCTGGCGCTCGACACGCTGACGCTGCTCATCGACCGCCGCTATCCCACGGGGAATCTGCGCCGGAGTTCGTGGCTCACGCTCTGCGATCAGGCGTTGGCCAAAGTGTTCGACGCGATCCGGGAAGCGCCATCGCTATCGTTTGGATTTCACGCGCGGGGGAGGCCGTTGCCGGAGCCAGCGACGGGTAATCAGTTATTGGTAATTGACGCGCGCGGTTTCGACGCAGAGGGGCAAAACTCGCTGGCGCTGGAAATCGTCCGGCTGGCGCATTGGGGTTTCCAGCAGGTGATCGTCGCCCACGCGCGCGGTCACCGGTTCATCGGCAACGGCCTCGGCCCCAACGCCAACCGCCTCCGCCTCGAAGTCTACGGCTCGCCGGGCGACTACCTGGCTTCGGGGATTGACGGCGCTGAGGTGATCGTCCACGGCGACGGGCAGGACCAGCTGGCGCAGATCATGAAGAGCGGCAAACTGGTCGTGCACGGCGACGTAGGGCAGACCTTTATGTACGCGGCGAAAGGCGGGGAGGTTTACGTCCTCGGGAACGCCGCCGGCCGCCCGCTCATCAACGCCGTCGGCCGGCCGCGCGTCGTCATCAACGGCACCTGCCTGGATTATCTCGCCGAGTCCTTCATGGCCGGCGACCCGCTCAACGGCGGCGGGTTCGTCGTGCTCAACGGCGTGGCTTTCGGCCCGGACGGAAAACTGATCGAACTGGAGACGCCTTATCCCGGCGGCAACCTGTTCTCGCTGGCCTCGGGCGGCGCCATCTTCGTGCGCGACCCGCGCCGCACCGTCGGCGAGGACCAACTCAACGGCGGCGAGTTTGCCGCTTTCGAGGCGCGGCACTGGGAACTGATTCGCCCCCTGCTCGAGGAAAACGAGCGCTTGTTCGGCATCCCGGTCTCGCGGCTGCTGCAAGTAGAGGGCGAGCCGGCGCCGCCGGAGCGCGTCTACCGCGCGATCCTCCCCGCCGGGCACAAAGCCTTGATGCCGGAGGAGGCGTGGGTGGCGCATTAGAATGCATTCCACGCTCCGCTTCGCCCTCTTCGACCTCGACGACACGCTTTATCCTTCCAGCACCGGGCTGTGGGAGGCCATCGGCGAGCGCATCAACCTGTTCATGATCGAGCGCCTGGGCCTCAAGCCGGGCGAGGCGCGCGCCCTGCGCGATCATTACTTGAGCAGTTTCGGCACCACGCTCAACGGCCTGCGCCACGAGTTCAACATTGACGCCGAAGACTACCTCGCCTTCGTCCACGACCTGCCGCTCGACCAATACTTGCGGCCCGACCCGACGCTTAACGGGATGCTGGCCCGGCTGCCGCTCGCCAAAATCATCTTCACCAACTCCGACCGGCCGCACGTGGAGCGCGTGCTCGCCCGCCTCGGCGTCGCCCGCCACTTCCAGCAGATCATTGACATCCGCGCGCTCGACTTCGTCAACAAGCCCGACCCGCGCGCCTACACCCGCGCCCTGGAGATGATCCGCGCCCGGCCGCAGGAATGCCTGTTCGTCGAAGACTCGCGGCGCAACTTGCTTCCCGCGCGGGAGTTGGGTATGCTCACGGTGTGGGTTAGCGAACACGGTTTACCCGACGGCGTGGATTACCAGATCCCGAACGTCCTGCAACTGGAGCGCGTCCTGGCCGGGTTAATCGGGCAAGTCGGATAGAAAAACGGGACCTGTGTAGTCATGGCCTCTCCTATGCCAAGTTCGGACGCGCATTCCAATGCGCGTGACCCCGCCCGCGCGGTCATTTTTGGCCTGGCGCTGGGCGACGCCCTCGGCTGGCCGGTGGAATTCCTCGACCGCACTCGTATCCGGGCCAAGTACGGGCGGATAGGCATCCTCGCGCCGCCCGACCCGGCGCTGTACACCGACGACACGCAGATGTCGGCGGCGGTGGCCGAGGCGCTCGTCGAGGCTGGCGAGGCCGATCTCGACACGCTCATGGGGGCGCTCAGCCGCAAGTTCATCGCCTGGAAAAACGATCCGGTGACTCCCGGTCGCGCGCCAGGGACGACTTGCATTCGCGGGGTGAATGCGCTGGAACTCGGCGCGCCCTGGCGCGAGGCCGGCGTGAAGGACTCGAAAGGCTGCGGCTCGTGTATGCGGGTCGCGCCCATCGGCTACTTCTACCAGCACAACACCTCGGCCCTCGCCAACGTCGCCCGCTCGCAGAACTGGCTCACGCACCGCCACCCCGCGGCGGATGCGGCCAGCATCGCTGCGGCTTACCTGGTCAAACTCGCGCTGGATGGCTTCCATCCGGCTGAGTTCCCCCAGCGCGTGCTGGCGTTCACGGCCGGAATGTCGAGCGAGTTCGAAACAGCCATCCGGCGCGTGATCGAAGCCAAAGACTGGCCGGACGTGGAAACGGGGCTGATCCACGTCGGCTCGACGCGCGGCGGCGGCTGGATTGCCGAAGAAGCCGTGGCGATGGCGCTCTACTGCGCGCTCAGGCACCCGGACGACTACGTCGCCGCCGTGCGCCTCGGGGCCAACATTGACGGCGACTCCGACTCGGTCGCCAGCATCACCGGAGGCATCATCGGCGCGCGCCTGGGACTGGGGGCGTTGCCGTCCGACTGGATCGCCCGGCTGGAGAACCGCGATTACCTGGCCGGGCTGGCCGACCGGCTGGCGGACAAGAAAGCGAAACTGAATGTATAGAGGGGCGTCCAAGTTGGTCTACGCAATACGGGGTATCGTATTGCGTATTGCGTATTGCGTGTGCACTCAAAGGCCGTCAGGGGATTGGCGTGGGAGCGGCTTGTAGCCGCGACGGTCGCGGTTGCAAACCGCTCCCACGGACAAGATCGGTGTGCACACCGTATTGCGTAAAAACTGACAGACGCCTTTCGACCTGTGATGCGCGCTTACCGTTTCATCCACGCCGACGTTTTCACCAACCGGGCCTTCGGCGGCAATCAACTGGCCGTGTTCGCCGACGCGCGCGGCCTCAGTTCCGACGAGATGCAGACGCTCGCGCGCGAGATGAACTTCGCCGAGTCGTCGTTTGTCCTGCCGCCGGAGATTCCGGGCGCGGTTAAGCGCGTGCGCATCTTCACGCCCGGTTACGAGATGCCGTTTGCGGGCCATCCCACCATCGGCACGACTTACGTGCTGGCCCGCGAGCGCGTGATCCCCCTGGACGGCCCGGAAACCACAGTCTACTTGCAGCTCAACATTGGTCTCACGGCTGTGACCATCACGGCCCGAGACGAAAAGCCCGATTTCGTCTGGATGCGGCAGCGGCCGGCCGAGTTTGGAGAGGTCTGGCCGGACGTCTCCGAGTTGGCGGAGGCCTTGAGCGTCGAGCGAGACGAGATCGCCGGGACCGGGTGGCCGGTCCAGATCGTCAGCACGGGCGTGCCGTATCTCATCCTCCCCCTGCGCTCCCTCGCCGCCATCCATCGGGCACGCCCTGGGAGCGAGGCCCAGCGCCGCATCCTACTCCAGGCGAGCGCCGGCCAGCCCGTGCCTGTGTCCGCCTACGTGTTCACCCGCGAAACCGAGGCCGCGGCGCACGCCGCCCACGCGCGAATGTTCAACGCCGACCCCGCGGATTTGCTCGAAGACGCGGCGACCGGCTCGGCGGCCGGCCCGCTGGGCGCTTATTTGCTGCGGCACAAGATCGTCCCGGCGGGTCGGCTGGTCGTCGAGCAGGGTTACGAGATGGGCCGCCCCTCGCTGCTTCACGTGGAAGTGGATGAGAGCGGGCGCATCGGCGTCGGCGGGCAGACGGTCGTCGTCGGAGAAGGAGTCATGTATCTGCCATGAATGAACTGCTGGCGAACCCCAAAATCTGGCTCATCCTCGGCTGCCTCGGCGCGCTGGTGCTTGGCCTCAACCTCAGCCTGATCGGGCTGCTGCGCCACGACAAGACGGTAGCCGAGGAGGCGTCTAAGTGGGGCAAAGCCCTGCGCGGGGGCCGCGAAGGCCAGAAACGGCAGGAGGCGCAGATTGACGAACTCCACCGCCTCGTCGCCAATCTCCCCCCACCACCCGCGCCCCACTCTAACTCTAACTCTAACTCTAACTCTAACTCCGACCAGACATGATCCGCACTCTTTACCGCAGCAGCAAAGGCGGCTTCACCTTTGACGTCCCGACGACCCATTGGCGCGTAGCCCTGCACGATGAGGGGGGCCTGTTCTGGGTGGATTTCAGCGAGGCGCCGCCCGAGGTCGTCGAGCCGCTCCTGCGCGACCACTTTGGCTTCCATCCGCTCGTGATTAACGACGTCCTGCGCGAGGCCTACGTGGCGAAGATTGACAATTGGGGCGAGTACGTCTACGCCGTGCTGCACGCCGTGCGCTTCAGCGCCGAGACGCTGGGCCTCGTGACCCGCGAGGTGGACGCCCTGCTGGGCAAGAACTACCTGGTCACCTACCACGCCCAGCCGATCCACGTGATCAACCAGCTCTGGTCGGCCTGCCAGAACGATCAGCGCCGCCTGGAGGGCGGGCCGGATCATCTGCTGTATCTGCTCCTCGACCTGTTGACGAGCGAATATATGCCCGTCGTGGACCGGATTGACGAGACGATTGACCACCTCGAGGACGAAGTCTTCGAGCGTCCCACGCAGCACACGCTCAACACCATCTTCTCGGTGAAGCGCGCAGTGCTGCAGATGCGCCGCATCATCGGCCCGCAGCGCGAGGTGCTCAACCGTCTGGCGCGCGACGACTACGCGATGATTGACCCGAAAGACCGCGTGTACTTCCGCGATGTGTACGACCACCTCGTCCGGCTGGCCGACATCAACGAAAGCCTGCGCGACCTGATCGGCGGCACGCTCGACACCTACCTCTCGGTCGTGTCCAACCGGATCAACGAGGTCATGAAAATCCTGACGATCTTCACCGCCTTGTTCATGCCCATCTCTTTTCTCGCCGGGTTCTTTGGCATGAACTTCACCCGCGTGCCGTTCGACAATTCTCCCTTGTTAATTGGAACACTGATCGTGATGGTCGTGACGCCCGTCCTTATGTTCCTATGGTTCCGCCATCGGGGCTGGATATAAGGCGTCCTCCGCTGGCTGAAAAGTGGCTTTGAAACCCCAGGGCTGTCTTCTCGCTTGCCGTCAGGCCGACTATCAGCAAGTTGTTCGATCAATTGATGGAAGATTACAAGAAGAATTCGGTGATCCGTGTTCGTCAAGATTGTGAATACCAGGAGTTCAACCCGGGTTTGTCTAAGCCCATCATGGACGAGATAGACCGCGCGCTGGCATAGGCACTATGGGTTTACGGTTGAGGAGTTGGAGTTCTTCATCAACTATGATATCAAGTACAGGATGGGGAAGGAAGAGGAGTAAACCTTCGGGGTCTGGGGAGACCCCGAAGGTCTGGACGGGCACGCAAGTAGACCTTCGGAGTCTTCGCGAAGCAGACCACGAAGGTCTGGAGGGTGCGGCGTGATGAGTTCACGAAGGCGGCTTGGATTTCATCGTCAACAATGATGCTGGACACCGAAACCCTGACCCGCTGGGCTTCCCAGGACGAGGGCCAGTTCTTCGAGCGCGAATCGGCCTACGACCGGAGCCGCGGCGGGCGACGCCAACGCAAAGCCGCCGCTCTGGCGCGGGATATTGTCGAGACCTTATCGGCGATGGCGAACGCCGACGGCGGTGAATTGGTCATCGGCAATGGGAATAGAAGACGAAACCGAAGTAGAAGCGGAGGAATGAGCCAATGGTTGTCATCGAACTGCGCCAACCCGACCTTGTGCAACGCTTGAAGCAGCTGGCTTCGGCCACGCATCAGCCGGTGGAGCAAGTGGTCGAAACCGCCGTGCAGGAATATCTGGACGCGCTGGAAAGCCACGCCCTGCAAGCCGAGTCCGAAATTTTCTGGGCGCGGCAAGCCGAACTGGCGCGGGTTTATCCCCGTCAGGCAGTGGCCTTGTATCAGGGAGAAGTCGTCGACCACGATGCTGACCTCGCCGCGCTCGAAGCCCGCGTGCGGGAACGCTTTGGCCTGTTGCCAGTGTTAGTGGCCCCGGTGGACCCGCCGCCCCCGCGCGAACTGCACTGGCGCGGCGGGCGGTTAACGCCGGAGAAAGCCCCATGACCGACGACGCAGGGCAGGAGTGCATCGTGGGCCGGAATGTGCTCAATCGGCTGGCGATGTTGCTCGACGGCCCTGCCAGCCAGGCCCACGTTTTAGATGACGCCGCCCTGGCTCGTTTTCGCGCGCGGCTTTAAGGGGATGGCCATATCCGCCTCGCCCGCCGGCTCAGCCCTCGCCCGGCCGCCGCCCGGCGACCTCCGCGCCCGCACGCGGTGCGTCTGCTCGTCAACGAAGAACTCGACCCCGAGGATGTGCTGGCCCTGTGCGGCAACTACGAGCGGCTGGGCATTTTCAATCGGCATGTCGTAGTCTATGCCCACGCCGGGTACAGCAGATAGTCTTGCCATTCGCTACGCGCAGCGGCCATCCGCCATCGGCCATCCGCCCCCCGCCCCAATCGCGGTATAATGTCCCTCGTTCTGCGACTGCATACTATTTTGGGAGAAGAGGCATGAGTCTGGAAGGCAAAGCCGCAGTTGTCACC